>JBIOTW010000015.1:0-9527 GCA_044866355.1 Candidatus Limnocylindria bacterium
GAGCACCTGCTACTCGGTCTGTTGCGCATCCCCGAAAGCGTTGCCGGCCGGGTCCTTACGAAGATGAATGTCGACCTGGCCAACGCACGAATGGCGGTCGAGTTCATCATCGGTCAGGGTCAGGCAAATCCAGGAGAGATCGGCCTGACTCCTCGGGCCAAGCGTGTCATTGAGCTGGCCGTCGATGAAGCCCGCACCCTTGGGCACGGCTACATCGGGACTGAGCATCTGCTTTTAGGACTCGTCCGGGAGGGTGAAGGTATTGCCGCGGGTGTGCTCGAGAGCCTTGGGGTGAATCTGGATCGCCTTCGGGCCGAGGTGCTTGCCGAACTGAATCGCAGAGGCAGTTGACGGCGGCCAGACCCGGCCCCCATGGGCTCGGTGTCACTCGCATTCGTGCTATCGCGCTATCGTGCACACGATGTCACGAGGCCCTGTGACATCACTCGCTGACCGGTTCCGGCCTGTCGCGGGGCTTGGGCGGGGCGTCCATGTAACACGAAGCGCCGGGGTCCGGGTGGACCGCCGGCGCTCCGAATTTCGGCCGAATCAGGCCATGCTGGGCTCGCGCCCCATGAACGCGGAGGCGAAGGCCCAGGCCGCGACCACGAGGTGGAGGATGTTGTCCGCGAACTCGAGGTTGGCCACGCCAAAGGTGTTGGCACCCGACGTGTCGCCCGCCACCACGAAGCCATAGACGCCGAAGAAGAGTGCGATCAGCCCGACCAGAATGACGATCGGTCGGTAATAGGGCGCCAGTGCGCTGTTCAGGCCGGGGACGAACACGGCCGCCAGTGCCACCACGCCGAGGACGGTATGGGCGACGTTCTCCCCGCCGTCCAACCAGAACGCGGGAAACGCCTCCTCAGTGAAGATGTTCAGGAAGCCGACGATGCCGAGCAGCAGCAGTACCGCTCCGCCGACGGTCAGGAACATCTTGGGAGTGAAGAAACCACTCACCGGATACCTACCTCCTCCAGTTGAATCGGGGAAAATTCCCCGACGCACGATACGCTCGCGTGTCAAGAAAACGAAGGGGTTTTGGAAGGAGGTTTGTTAGGGCACGTGCCCGGAGCGGGGAGAGGTCAGTGACGCTCCCCGGCGGCCACCTTGGACTGGTGCGCGGCGATGACCTTGTCGGCGATCGTGTGCGGCACCTCGGCGTAGTGATCCAGCTTCTGCGAGAAGCGGCCGCGACCCTGGGTGATGCTCCGCAGCTCGGTGGCGTAGTGGAACATTTCGGCCTGCGGAACCTGGGCGCGCAGGTGCTGCGTGCCGTCCACCGAGTCCATGCCCAGGACGTGCCCGCGCTTGGCGGTGATCTGCCCCATCACGTCGCCCATGTACTCGTCGGGCACCACGACCTCGACCTCCAGGATCGGTTCCAGGAGGGTCGGATCAGCATCGGTGAAGGCCTTCTTCAAGGCCTGCGAGGCGGCGATCTTGAACGCCATCTCGGATGAGTCGACGGTGTGGTACGAACCATCGACCAGGGTGGCCTTGAGGTCGACCACCGGGTAGCCCGCCAGCACGCCCTCGGCCATCGACTCGCGGAGGCCCTTTTCGACAGCGGGGATGTACTGCTTCGGGACCGCCCCGCCCACGATCCGATCCCCGAACGCGAAGCCCTCGCCCGCCTCGTTGGGTTCGAATTCGATCACCACGTGACCGAACTGGCCGTGGCCGCCGGTCTGGCGCTTGAATCGGTTGTCGATCTTGGCCGGGCGCCGGATGGTCTCCCGATATGGGACGCGCGGGGTTCCGACCTTCACCGCCGCACCGAACTTGCGTTTGAGCCGATCGACGATCACGTCCACGTGGGCGTCGCCCATGGCGGTGAGGATGGTCTGGGAGGTGGCGGCCTCGCGGTGGACCCGCATGCTCGGCTCCTCCTCGAGCATCCGGCTCAGGGCCTGCCCCAGCTTGTCCAGGTCGGCCTTGGACTCGGGCTCCACGGCGACCTGGAGGGTAGGGTCGGGGAAGGTGAGGCCGGGGAGCTGGACCCCGGCGGACCGATCGCCGACCAGGGTGTCGCCGGCGTGGGTCGAGGTCAGCTTGGCGACCGCCGCGATGTCACCCGGGCCGACCTGGGGCAGGTTGACCTGATCCTTGCCCTGCAGACCGAGCAGATTGCCGAACCGCTCGTCCTCGCGCCGCGTGGCGTTGTGGAGGTGGCCCTGCGCCTTGAGCGTCCCGGAGATGACCCGGAAGTAGGTCAGCCGGCCCACGAACGGGTCGGCGGTGACCTTGAACACCTGGGCCACGAACGGAGAGGCCGGATCGGGCTCGATGCGCTTACCGTCAGTGGTCTCGCGACCGCCGACCTCCGCTGCCGACGGCACGTGGCGCGCGATCATCTGGATCAGCTCCCGGACGCCGATGTTGCGATGCGCGGATCCAACGAAAACCGGGACGACTGAGCCGTCCCGGGTGCCGGAGTGGAGAGCGGCCTCGATCTCCTCGTCGGCGATCTCCTCACCCTCGAGGTACTTGAGCATGAGATCGTCGGATGCCTCGGCCGCCGCCTCGATCAGGGCCTGCCGCCGCGACTCCTCCGCGACCCGCATCTCGTCGGGGATGGGCTCCTCCTTCGGCTCCCCGTTGTCGTAGATCGAAGCGTGCTGCTCCACGACGTCGATGTAGCCGCGAAACGTCTCAGCCGACCCGATGGGCAGGTAGACCGGGGCGATCTTGGGGCCAAAGGCCGCCTTGAGCTGGTCGAGGGTGGCGTCGTAGTTCGCGTTCTCGCGGTCCATCTTGTTGACGAACACCATGCGCGGAATGCCGCGCGCGTCGGCCAGGCGCCAGACGGCATCGGTCCCGACCTCCACCCCGGCCGATGCATCGATGACCACGATGGCCGCGTCCACCGCGGCCAGGGCCTGGACCACATCGGCCTGAAAGTCGGCGTAGCCCGGGGTGTCGACCAGGGTGATTCGGGCGCCATCGGTCTCGAAGGTGCCGATACCGAGATTGATGGAGTGATGGCGACGCTGCTCGTCGGGCTCCCAGTCCAGGGCAGCGGTGCCGGCATCGACCGAGCCCAGGCGTGGGATGGCTCCGGCGTCGAAGAGCATGGCCTCGGCGAGGCTGGTCTTGCCCGCGCCACCGTGGGCGATGAGAGCGACGTTCCGGATCCGATCGGGCGTGGTCGGCTTCATACGGCTCCTTGGGCGGGGACGGCCATTATAGGGAGCGTCGGCGTCAGCGGCGGCGGAGCTCCAGGCCGAGCCAGATGTAGAAAATGGGGGCCACGATCACG
Source organism: Candidatus Limnocylindria bacterium (assembly GCA_044866355.1). Classification (GTDB taxonomy): domain Bacteria; phylum Chloroflexota; class Limnocylindria; order QHBO01; family QHBO01; genus DASTEQ01. The sequence continues at coordinate 3,263 of JBIOTW010000015.1, forward strand.
CCCGTCAGGCCCGCTGGTACGGCCACCAGCGGGTTGGTCGGCACCAGCACGATGAGACGTCCCAGGTACACGACGACGAGGAGCACGCCCAGGATCAGGCCCAGGGTGGACACGCCGTTGCTCAGGGCGCCGGTGCGCCGCGCCTGGGTCATCAGGACGATCAGACCTAGGCCGGCCATGCCGAAGGTGAGCAGGCCGCGGGGGTCGACCGGGCTGGGCAGGCCAGCCTCGGTCAGGATGTCGGCCGCGGGCGGGTTGATGACGTTGGCCAGGTCGAACCCACCATGCAGCACTGATCCCATGGCGCCCATCAGGGCCAGCGCCAGTCCTGCCAGCGCGACGCCGGGGGAGATCGGGAGCAGCCGCCGGTAGATGGCCACCAGGACGAGCAGGCTCAGGACCCCACCGACCATGAGCGCGGCCGAGGCGACCAGCATCCCGAGCTGTGGGGCCGCACCCAGCACCACGCCGCCCAGGAACGCCACCGAGTAGACCAGGCCGCCGATGCCGGCCAGGATGGCGGCGAGCCCTGCCCAGGGTTCAAACGACCGGTCGCCGTCTCCGCTGGGCGAGGGCTGAGTCACTCGGGGAGCATACAATCGGAGGGGTATGTCAGGACACAGCAAGTGGTCGCAAATCAAGCGTCAGAAGGGCGCGAACGACGCCAAGCGTGGGGCGCTGTTCACGAAGCTGACCCGGGAGATCATCACTGCCGCACGCCAGGGCGGTCCCGATCCCGAGGCCAACTATCGGCTCCGGATGGCGATGGACAAGGCGCGCGCCAACTCGATGCCGTCGGAGAACATCAAGCGTGCCATCGAACGCGCGACCGGCTCCGGGGCCGACACCGAGCAGTACGAGGAGATCACGTACGAAGGCCTGGGTCCGGCCAACGTGGCGGTCATCGTGGCAGCCATGACCGACAACAAGAACCGGAGCGCAGCGGAGATCCGAGCCATCTTCACCCGGTCCGGCGGCTCGTTCGCCCCGGTCAGCTGGCAGTTCGTGCATCGTGGCCTCCTTTCGGTCCCGCTCAAGGGCAGCGACCCCGATGAGGTTTCGCTGGCCGCCATCGACGCGGGCGCGATCGACGTCGGCTCGCCCGACGGAGGCTCCATCCTGGTCGTGACCGATCCCGGTGATCTGGAGAAGGTCCGCACCGCGCTGTCGGATGCCGGCTTCCCACCCGAGACGGCCGAGGTCTCGATGGAGCCGACCACCAAGGTCGCGATCACCGGGGAGCGGGATGCCCGACAGGTGCTGGACTTCGTCGAGCGGCTCGAGGACCTCGACGACGTCCAGACGGTGTACGCCAATTTCGACATTCCCGACGCGCTGATGGAGCAGCTCGAGGCATCGGTCGTCAGCGGATGATCGCGCTGGGCATCGACCCCGGATCGGCGGCGTGCGGGTTCGGGGTCGTCTCCTCGGATGGGTCGAACCTCCGATTCGTGGACGCCGGCACGGTCCGGACCGATCCGCAGCTCACCGGTGCCGCGCGCCTGGCGGAGCTCGAGGCGGCGCTCGACCGCCTGGTGGCCGAGCATCGGCCGGATCGGGTTGCCGTGGAGCGCCTCTACTTTCAGCGCAACGTCCGGACCGCGATGGCCGTCGGCCAGGCGCGCGGCGTGGCCCTGCTGGTCGCCGCACGCCACGGGCTGACGGTCAGCGAACCCACGCCCAACGAGGTGAAGCTCGCCGTGTGCGGTAACGGCGCGGCGGACAAGCAGCAGGTAGCCGTGATGGTCCGTCGGCTGCTCGGGGTGGAGCTCAACGGAGCTTCGGATGACGCCACGGACGCCCTCGCCGTGGCCATCGGTGCCCTGCACGTCCGGGTCAGCGCGTGATCGGTTCGCTCCGCGGCCCCGTCAGCCACATCGGCCTCGACCACGTCGTCATCGACATCGGCGGCGTCGGGTACCGGGTCACCGTGTCGCCCGACCTCATCGGGCGCCTGCGCGCCGGCTCCGAGGCCAGCCTGCTCATCCATCACCTCGTCCGCGACGACGCCCAGGCGCTGTTCGGGTTCGCCAAGCCGGAGGAGCTCGCGTTCTTCGAGCTGCTGATGACCGTCACCGGCGTTGGGCCGCGCCTGGCGCTGGCCATCACCAGCGCGCATCCGGTGACCCGGCTGCAGATGGCGATCGTGACCGATGACCTGGACGTCCTGACCTCCGTGTCGGGCGTCGGTCGCAAGACCGCCCAGCGCATCGCGCTCGAGCTCAAGGAGAAGATCCACGCCGCCGGGGTCGCGGTGGGTCCGGGCGCGGCGGCCGATTCGGACGTGGTGGCCGCCCTGGAGTCGCTGGGCTACACCGCCTCCGAGGCGCGGCGGGCCGCCGGCAGCGTGGTTGGCGTGGAGGGACTGGACGAGCGGATTCGGGCCGCCCTCCAGGAGCTGGCGCGCTCGCGATGACGGTCGCGCAGCCATACGCCGATCCGGAGACGATCGACAGGATCCTGCGCGAGACCCACACCTGGGCGGTGGTCGGCTGCTCGTCGAACCCGATGCGGCCCAGCAACGACGTGTCCCGCACCCTGATGCGTCATGGCTACCACATGATTCCGGTCAACCCGCGCGAGACCGCGGTTCACGGCCAGAAGGCATACCCGGACCTGTTCGCCGCCCAGACCGATGCCGTCGCCGCCGGGCAACCCATCGAGGTGGTCGACATCTTCCGGCACTCGGCGCGGGCCGGGATCCACGTCGACGAGGCGATCGAGATCGGGGCCAAGGCCGTGTGGCTTCAGCTGGGCGTCATCGACGAGGCAGCCGCCGAGCGGGCTCGGCAAGCGGGGCTCTGGGTCGTGATGGACCGATGCCCCGCGATCGAGCTGGCCCGCCTCAGCCGCGACGCATGACCAGGTCGATGCGCCCGATCGGCGGGCGCGGATCGGCGTAGGTTTTCACCTTCGGGTCGTCCGGGCTCGTCACGCCCGGATCCCAGGTCCGGTTCTGGGCATCGAAGCTCACCTCCGCCAGATGGGGCCAGCGCTCGAGCATTCGGCCGCCGATCTCGTGGACCAGGTGCTGGATCGACAGGCTCACGAACGCATGGAACACCGATGCCGCCAGGTCCGCCACCTGCTCGCCGGCGACGTATCGAGTCGGGTCCATGCCCAGGACGTCGCCCTGGTCCGCGTAGCGCCAGCCGACGTTCATCCACGTGAACAGGGCGCGGTCCGGGCGTTCGGGCAGGGTCGTGTGCTCGTCGCGGGCGAAATCGGCGAACGATGAGCCGGTGATCTTGATGAGCTGCAGATCCTCACGCCCGCAGGCGTGATCGGTCTGGCGCACGGTGGCATCGGCGCCCAGCTCGAGGTCCAGGCGGGCGGTCGATCGGTCGTTGCGGTCGCGCGCGAACAGGACGTCGGAGGCGACGAAGCCCTCGCCGTCGTCGGCCGGAACGAGCGCGGCGGGGTAGGGGAGCTCGGTGCCCAGCATGGTGATGCGCTCCATGTGGGGGTAGTGCTCGAGGAACGCGCGGCCCACGTGGTCGAGCCAGCCTTCCAGCGTGGCCGCCGGGTTGGACGCGGACGTGGAGTGGATGAAGTTCTTCATCGTGTCGGTGGCCACCACCAGGCGGTTGTCGCCCTCGGTGTACGACTCGAGGAAGCGCTGGCCGCGAACCTGGATCTCGATCTCGGCGGCCATGAGCGTGTTGTCGCGCCCGGTGAACGGGGACTCGGAGATGGGCGTGACCCCGGTCAGCGGCACGCCGTAGGTCCGGTAGACCTTGACGTCTGCCTTGCCGTACCCGATCTCGTACTTCATGCGCCGGGAGACCCCTCCTCGGTGGATGATCGGAGCCGCCGCAGGCGGTCAGCGGCGATGGCCAGCGCGTCATGGACGGCGCGGCGAAGCTCCTCGTTTCGCTTCCGGTGCAACGCGGTTCGGAACCCGGGGATCAGGTCGGCTCGCCGGCGGCCCGCGACGAACACGAGGTAGCGGAACCCGAAGCGAGCCTCGTAGGCACTGTTGAGGGCGGCCAGCTCCTTGTCCGCAACCTGCTCCGCCGCTCCCATCTCCCGCCGGGAGTGATCCGAGAGCCCAAGCTGCCCCGCGCCAACGCGCGGGTGGGCGTTGATCAGCGTGACCTGGTCCGCCTCCGGAAGCGCACGCGCGATGCGCGCCGCAGCCTCCAGCAAGACGGTGTCCGATGCGAACGGCCGCTCCGCAGCCAGCCGGGTGGCGAACCGGGGAGCCGATTCGAAGAGCTGCTCCATGGCGTCGACGAACTCAGGCACGGGGAGCCGGTTCAGCTCGTCCAGGGTGGGGTACGGGGCGACCTCAGACGCGCTCAAGCCGGTACTCCTCGGCCGGATCATGCGTCTCGCCCTCGTCCTCGAAGTAGACGGCGAGGCGGTCGCGGCCGCGGCGGCGGTATGTCATCCAGCGTCTCGTGCCGCGCTTGAGAAAGACCGCACCGTCGGGCCCCAGGTCCACGAGATCCAGGGTCAGGGGCGCACGCTTTTTCTCCCAGCTGGTCAGGTCCCGATCGAAGTGCCTGAAGCGGCAGACGAGGCCCGGTCCGTCCGCATCGAGGGTGATGAGTTCGTAGAAGCGCGGAACGTCATCGGTCAGGGCCCGGAACATGCCCATCATCCCGCCGCCTGCCGGGGCGCTCCACTGCTCCTCGATGAGGTCCGCCTTGTGGGAGCCATGCCACCGACCGGTCAGCCACCGCATGCCCTCGATCGTGGCGGCAATCGGTTGATCTGGTTGCCCGGCCATCGTGCCTCGCCGGCTCGACTACGACTCAGGTGCCGCGGTAGACGGTGGCGCCGTACGGCGCGAGGAGGAGGGGGACGTGGTAACTCCGACTGGCATCGGTCACGCGCAGTGCCACCGCGAGACCCTGCAGGAACGCGTCGTCATCGCGGTACCCAGCCAAGTCGAACAGGAGCTGGTAGTCACCCTCGATCAGGTCGCCCCCGACCAGGTCCGCGATGCGGCCGTCCGCATCGGTCTCGTCCTCGCTGAGGACCTCGAACTCCCCGTCGTCCCCACGGCGGAACAGGATCACGCTGACGCCCACGCCGGGGGTCCCGTTCTCGACGTCCAGGACATGGGTCGAGATGGTGGGCTGCGAGGGGCTCTTGGGGCGGTTCGAGCGTCCAGCGGCCACGCTATCCTCCTCGGGTGGGTGACCTGCAGATCCGGGTGGGCGACCTCCACTTTAGCGCCCGATGGGAGGATGCCGCGCCGCGCACCCGCGAGGCGTTGGCAGCCTGGCTGCCCATCCGATCCAGGCTCATCCACTGCCGGTGGAGCGGCGAGGGGACGTGGATCCCGTTCGGCGACCGCCGCCCGGCAGTGGGCTACGAGAACCACACCGCGCATCCGGCTCCCGGGCAGCTGCTGATCTACACCGGCGACCTATCGGAATGCGAGATCCTGTTCCCGTACGGCGCCTGCGCCTTCTCCTCCAAGCTGGGCCCGCTGGCCGGGAACCACTTCGCAACGGTGGTGGCCGGAGCGGAGCAGCTCCCCGAGATGGGGCGCCGCGTCCTGTGGGAGGGGGCGCAGGACATCGAGATCATCGAAGGGCCTGATTGACCGATCTGGTCGTCTCCGGGGGCACCGTCGTCACGGCCGAAGGCTCGTTCGAGGCCGATGTCGGCGTGACCGAAGGGCGGATCACCGCCATCGGTCCGGACCTGCCGCGCGAGAGTGGCGCCCAGACGATCGACGCGACCGGCCTGCTGGTGCTTCCCGGCTGTGTCGACGTCCACACCCATACCCGCCTCCCCACCGACGACGAGCCGGACCGGTTCTACACCGACAGCGTGGCGGCGGCGTTCGGTGGCACGACCACGTTCCTGGCCTTCAACAACCCGGGAACGGGCATCTCCGACGAGGGCTCCCGCTCGCTTCTGGCGGGCCTGAACGAGTTCCGGGCGCGGACGGAGGGCGAGTCGGCGGTGGACTTCGCGCTCAGCGCGGTGATCACCGGGCACCAGGACGACCCCGTCGCCGAGCTGCCCGAGCTCATCGCCGCCGGCGTCCCCACCGCCAAGGCGTTCATGGTCTACGACTTCCGACTGACCGATGAGCGCCTCTTCGCGGCGCTCCAGGTCATGGGCCGCCAGGGCGGGATGCTCCAGGTCCATTGCGAGAACGCCACCGTCATCGACGCGTTGACGGCCGAGGCACTCGCCCACGGCAACGTCGGCTGCCGCCACCACGCCCTCACCCGCCCGACGTATGCGGAGGCGGAGGCGACCCATCGGGCGATCGCGCTGGCACGCGCCGCGGACGCAT
>JBIOTW010000016.1:0-23264 GCA_044866355.1 Candidatus Limnocylindria bacterium
GTCATCGGCGTAGAAGGCGCCCTGCTGCTGGGGGTTCTCGCCGTATCGCAGGTCGGCCTTCTTCTCGAACACCAGCGTCAGCCGGGCCGGGAACAGGGTGCCGGTCTGGCGGTTCATCTCGGTGGCGATCTGGGCGTCATGGGCCGCGGTCAGCCCGAACGCCTCGGCCGCCAGCTTCTGGCGGGTTTCAGGCGCCACCGCCTTGTCTCGCTTGACGTCGCGCAGGACCGATGCGTACTGGGTGGGGCTGGACACCGCCGCCACCCACTCGTGGTTGGCGGCCGCTGCCCGCAGCAGATTCACTGCCTCCAGGCTTTTCTCGCCAGGGGCCAGGTTGATGACCACGATGTCAATCGGGTCATAGCCGCTCTCGGCCAGGGTTGCCATCTCGTCGCCCCGGTCACGTCGCACGCCGATGGCGCGCACGAGGTTGGGATCGGTCAGATCAGGGAGTGGCTCGACGTCGATCCCGGCTTCGTCCACCAGGTGGGCGCGGATGTCCTCGGTGGCGGTGCACTCGATCCCCGCGTCGGTGAGGCCGCGCGTCAACTCGATGATCCCTTCGCGGTCCGCGACGGAGAGGAGGGCGCGCAATCTCAAACTCTGGTGCGGAGGGATCAGCGCGGCGATTATACAAACCGCCTCGTCGGATCCAGCCCGCGCAGGCCAGCTTTGCCCGGCCACCCGGCCGCAGTCGTCGTCTCACGGGCGTTCGTGACATCGTGGAGCGCGATAGCACGATAGCGCGATAGCACGAAGTCTTGTGAGGCGCCCTGACCTCACTCCGGCTGCTGCACGCCAAGCACCGCTCGGTTGGTTGTGGCTGATAGACTCGCGCGCCGGTGAGCATCCTGTTCGACGCCCTGAGCCCCACCAACTTCCCCAACCTGTTCACCCTGCTCTGGGTCGGGGCGATCGTGATCTGTGTCGGGGCGTCGTTCGTGTACTGGTCGGCACAGCGCCGCTACCGCCGCTATCCGGAGCACCTGGCGCTCCACGAGTGGATCTACTGGTCGATCCTCATCCCGTGGATCCTGGTTCCGCTGCTGGCCGTCATCCACGTCCCACTGTTCCTCATCTTGATCCTTGTGCTGCCGGGGATGGCCATCGCCGCCTGGGGCGCGTTCATTCGCTACCCGCCTCGGATCGCGGCCGCCAACGACGAGATCCGGCGTCGCCGGTACGTGCCGCCACCACGCCGCGAGGTACGAGCTCGGGCTCGCCCCACCCCCACCGGCGGGCACAAGACGCACCGCCGCTGAGGCGAATCTGCGAGGCAACTGAAAGGGAATCGGCTGCTTCGCTTGTCGGCCTGCGGGGTCGCGTGCAGGAAAGTTCGTTCCAGCGCTGAATGACGGCGTTGGATGAACGAACGATTGGAGGCAGCCATGAGCATCATTGCGTGGATTGTCCTCGGAGCGATTGCTGGCTACCTCGCCGGCTTCCTCGTGAAGGGCGATGAAGGCCTCGGCGTCATCGGTCACATCCTGCTCGGCATCGTCGGCGCCCTGGTGGGAGGCTTCCTGGCTGGGGCTCTGCTTGGCACGAATCCGATCCAGGGTGCGCTCGACCTCGGGTCGATCGTGACCGCGACGGTCGGAGCCATCCTCACCGTTTGGGTGGTGAATGCCTTCCGACGCGGAGGCGCGCGAGTCTGAGCACCGGGGATAGATACGAGACGCCGGCAGGGCACAAACCCTGCCGGCGCTTCTGTTGTCAGCGACTAGCTCTTGGATGAGGGCCGCTTCCTCGACTTCTTGGCTTCGCCCGATTCGGTGCGCTCCTTGTTCACCGTTCGGGCGGCTCGCTCCTCAGCCTCATCGGCCGAAACGCCGCTCTCCTGGTATGCCTCCTTGATGTGCTTGTACTGACGCTCTCGTTTTGGGCTCCATGAGGACCGTGGCATGGTCGTTGACCTCACGTGCTGCCTCCGTGCAGCCACATGATGGTGAGCCGACATGGCAAGGGCATCAGTGGAGGCGGTGTTCGGATTGCGAATGTGTGTAGGTCCGTCCACACTGCCTGAGCCGTGCGGTACCGCCTGACACGTCCGGGGGCGATCGCGGTCGCCATTGGCGCACCCATTGCCGCTGCCCTCGTGACCTCGGCGGTGAACCAGCTGACCGGCGGCGACGTTGGTTTCCTCCCAGAGATGGTCGCGGTGTTGCTGGTGGCGGGTCTGGGCGGCCTGTGGCCGGCAATCCTGGCAACTCTGCTCGGTGCCGGCCTCGGCGCCCTCCTGTTCCTCGATCCGTTTGGCCCGGCCGTCAACGCGCCGGCGGACCAGTGGGAGCTGTTCCTGTTCGTCGCCACCGGGCTGGTGGCCAGCGCGCTGGTCGAGTCGCTTCATCGTGCCCGCTGGCGGGTGGAGGCCGCGCGCGACGCCCAACGCGCCGCGCGCCGGGCGGAACATGGACTCCGCGCCGATCTGGAGTCCGTGGTGGCTGCCATCGGTGATGGGATCATCGTGTGCGACGGGTCAGGGACAGTCCGGCTGATGAATGAGGCGGCCACCCGTCTCGTCGGAGCGCCGTTCGAGAACCTGGGGCAGCTCCTTGACGCGCTGATGACGCAGGACGAGGATCCGGTGACCGAGGATCTGGTCCGAGGCCCAGAGCCCGTCCACGCCGAATTTCGTCTCCGTGGTCGGGCCACCCAGGTCGAGCTGTCGTCTTTCCCGATCATGGGGGCTCACGAGGGGATCGGGACGGTGGTGCTGCTGCGCGACGTCACCGCCGTTCGGCGGCGAGAGCTGCTGCGCGAGGCCTTCCTGAGCCTGTTGTCGCATGAGCTCCGAACACCCATCACGGCCATTTACGGCGGAGCGAGTGTCCTTGGCCGATCGGATGCCAGTCTTGATCCCGGCACACGCAGCGAGATCCTGAAGGACGTCGTCGAAGAGGCCAACCGCCTGGAGCGGCTGGTGGAGGACCTCCTCGTGTTGGCGCGGCTGGACGAGGGTGTCGAGGTCGGCGAGGAGCCGGCCCTGCTGCAGCACCTGGTGCCCGCCGTCATCGATCGCGACTGGCCCGATGGCTCCGGTCCGCCGATCCGCGTCGATGCGGACGCCGGGTTGCCTCCGGTCAGCGGGGATGACACGAGCATTCAGCAGGTCGTCCACAACCTGGTCTCCAACGCCGCCAAGTACAGCCCGCCGGGCTCCGTCGTCGAGGTGAAGGTCGAAGGTGGCGACGGCGAGGTCCTGGTTCGCGTCCTGGATCGAGGGCGAGGCCTGTCGGCGGTCGAGGCGTCACACGTGTTCGAGCCCTTCTATCGGTCAGAAGCCGCCAAGCGGATGGCGGCAGGTGCCGGGATCGGCCTGTTCGTCTGCCGCAGGCTGGTCGAGGCCATGGGTGGGCGAATCTGGGCCGAGCCAAGAGAAGGTGGCGGCAGCGTATTCGCGTTTGCGCTCACGAACTGGCCAGTCGAATCCGAGGAGCCCGAAGGAGCACCCGTCAGCGTCACCGACGCCACCTGACGGCCATTTGGGGGTTGAGGACTGCAACGCTGCTGTCACGGCGGCGCCCACCTCCGTTACTGCGCTTGACAGGCTGCCCCCGCGATCCTTGGCCGGTAGTCAACCAACAGTCCTCGAGACCGGAGGTTTCGCCATGACTAACCAGCAGCAGACCCCAGGTCAGCAGCCGACTCAACCGAGTCAGCCGACTCAACCGAGTCCGCCGAGTCAGGCGCCGGGTGGGCCGGTCATCGTCCAGCAGAGCGGCGGTGGCGATGGCGGGTCCGGCGTAAGCATGGGCCTGATCGTCGGCGCCATCGTGGTGCTCGTCCTGGTGGCCATCTGGTGGTTCGGATTGGGTCCCGGTTCCGGCGGGGGCACGACGACCCCACCTGTAGAGCCACCACCGGCATCCGCGGCGCCGGCATCGTCGGGCATCTACTGATCGCCCGCCGCTGAAGGCCGCAATGGAACTGGCCGCTGCGACCCCAGGCTCAGGGTCGCAGCGGTCGTCTTCGTGCCGACTCCCGATTGCGTGCCCGCTTGGGGTGGCGTGCCGCCCTGCGGTTGCGTGCCCCCATGCGGCTGCGCACCCACTTGCTCGCGCTGAGCCTGCGGGTTAGGTTCCGTCCAGAGGAGGCGCGATGTCGACACAACCCCTGGTCCTGGTCGCCGATGACGAGCCGCGGATCACCAAGCTCGTCGCCATTGCCCTGGGCGAGGCGGGCTTTCGGGTCGTGACCGCCTCTGGCGGAGCGGAAGCCATCGAGAAGGCCGAGCAGTATCGCCCGGACGTCGTCCTGCTGGACATCGTCATGCCCGACCTGGACGGCATCGAAGTCATGCGCGAGCTCCATGAACGGCGACCCGTGCCGGTCATCGTGCTTACCGCCCGCGGGGCGACCGCGGACAAGGCCAAGGGCCTCGATCTGGGGGCGGACGACTACATCGCCAAGCCATTCCATCCCGATGAGTTGGCCGCGCGAGTCCGCGCGGTCCTGCGGCGAGCGGCGGGAGTCGCGCCAACGGCAGGGATCATTCGCTTCGACGACATCGAGATCGACCTCGAGCGGCGGATGGTGCATCGCGACGGCCAGCTCGTTCACCTGTCCCGGACCGAGTGGTTGCTCCTCCAGCACCTGGCGGCCAACGCGGGCAAGGTCGTGGTGCACACGGAGCTGCTGACCAAGGTGTGGGGACCCGAGTATCGCGACGACGTCCAATACCTGCGGGTCTGGGTGAGCCGCGTACGTCGCAAGCTCGGTGCGGAGCCCGGGCAATCGGGCCGGATCAAGACGTTCCAGGGAATCGGGTATCTGCTGGACGTGGAGCCGGCAACCTGAACGCGTTTCTTGGAGGGCGCCAAACCGTTGCAGAGGCGGCGAGACGGCGGATAGACTGCGGCCGCTCGGAAGTGCCGGAGCTTGAACGCGCATGACGAACGATCGGCGCCGCACATCGGCGGCGGACCTTCTCAACGACTGGCGCGCCGCGGAACGGAACTCTGTGGCGGCTGACGCTTCGGCCGACGATGCCGGCCGCGCGGCCGAGGCCGTTTCGGCTGCAAAGGAAGCTGCGGTGGAGAGCGAAGCTGCTGCCAAGGCGTCTCTGGATGCGGTGGCGCACGCCAAGGAAGCCGCCGCTCAGGCCGAGGAAGCAGCCGGCAAGGCTGTGGAAGTCGCCCAGGTCGCGACCGAGATAGCCGAGGATCAGCAGGCGCGAGCGGACGAGAAGCGAGCGACCTCCGAGGGCGAGGAGGCCGAGGCCCGCGAGCGATTCCGCGTAGCCCAGGATCTGGGATTCCCGAAGGAGCCCGACGAGCCCCAGGGTCCGTAGCTGGAGCCGAATCAGACCTAGGTTGGCGTTGCCCGGGTCACCCCGTACGAGCTGGCTTCGGGTTCCATGAATCGGATGAGCCTGGCTCCCTCCTTGCGCACCTCCTGGTCCGCGGCGGTCGGCAGCCGCTCGAACGGCGTGTAGATCAGGGTCGCACGCTCGCCCGAGCGCTCCGCTCGCCAGCTGCCCGCCACCGATCCATCCGCCAAGAACGTGCCCACCGAATGGGGCGTCTGGGTGTTGAACACGAGTGGCCGATACGCCTCGGGCAGGATCTGGGTCTGCCGAGAGTGGACGAGGAGCGTCGCGTCCCAGGTGGGAAGGAATCGCACCGGTGTTGGGACGTCGGGCGGTGGTAGGGGAGCGCGCGGGAGATCGACCAGCTCCCGGCCCTTCTCGTCACGGAACCTTCGCAGGGTCAAATCCTCGGCCGCTGATTTCATCCTCGGCACCGCGACGCCGGCCCAGCCGGCGGCATCGGTCAATCGGGCAGGCCCGAACCCGCCCAGGAAGCGGCGGAGCAGGTGTTGCAGTCCGCTTCGCTCGTCGGCGTCAGACGGACCGATCCATTCGGCCGCGCGCTGGAACAGATCTGCTCGCCGCCGTTTCCACGTGCCAGATGGCGGGACCCGGATGAGCGCCACCCAAGCCCCGCTCCACACGGTCGTGCTGTGGGATCGCATCAGCGAGTCCAGCTCTTTGCGTGGCCACGACCTGCCAGTGAGCTCCGTCTCGAGCCTTGCCGCGATCCGATCCATCTCCGCGCGGCTGAACTCCTTGCCCCAGGTCTGACGCCACCACTCCTGCCGCGAAGGACCGATGCCCTCCGCGAAGCGCCAGTAGTCGCGGGCCGAGACGAGGTGGATCGTCGAGCGCATGAGGGTGCCCTGCACCACCTTGCGCTGCTCCAGGAGCCGATCCAGGTCGCCCATCGCGAACCGCCGCAGGCAGCTCCACAGCCGGACGTAGCTCGACGGCGCGTACTGGGCCTGGATGCCGGCCAGCTGCTCCAGCGCCTTCGGGACCGATAGCGGCGAACGCTCGAGCAGCAGCTGCCGAGCCAGCAGGGACCGGTTCAGCTCGCGCTGGGTCAGGACCCTCGTCACCCCTCGGCCGCCACCAGGTCATCGAGGTAGATCACCTCGAGCTTGGCACTGCCCCGAATCCTGCGGTCGTTGGTGACGAACGCGGTGGCCCCCGCGGCTCTGGCGCTGGCGAGGTGTACGGCGTCGGCCAGGGACATCCCCCGGACACCATGGATGACGGCTGCGTCACCGGCCACGTCCGAATCGATGGACTCGACGGCCAGGCCTGGGATGTCCCGAATCTCGGCTTCATACCGCTCCATCTGCCCCAGGTAGCCCGCCCGGGACGGGCCGCTCAAGATCTCCGCCAGAGCCAAAGAGGACAGGGTCCCCGCCGCCGCTCCGTTCTCGATGGCATCCACGAGCTCGTCCGCACGCTCATTCCACGGTGCGGCCTGCTCAATGGTGTAGATGAGGACGTTGCTGTCGAGCCCGATCTTCGGGTGCACCTCACACAGTTGTGCGACCGTCAGTCTTCCCATTCATCACGGAGGGCCCGGATGTAGGCCACCGGGTCATCCCCGTAGTAGCCACCACCAAGCCCTCGCAGCCGCTCAACGGCACGAGGAGGGCGGGGCCGGAGTGCGATCTCATCTTCGCGGATCACGACGGTCAGCCGATCGCCGGCCTTGATCCCGAGCGCCTTGCGTGCCTTGCTGGGTACCGCAATCTGATGCTTAGTGCTCACCTTCACGCTTAGCATGGCTCGGTGACACTAAGCGGTCGGTCTCTGCCTGTCAACCGCAGCGCGAGGCCTAGCGGGCCGCGGTGCCAGAACGTGTCAGATTCACGCCAGGTGACCACGAGCGTGGACGCGGGTGTCAGATTCACGCCAGGTGACCGCCGCGGTGCCAGAACGTGTCAGATTCACGCCAGGTGACTGTCAGTACTCTCGCCGCAGCGCACCGCCCGCCGCATGGTCACTCGGCGTGAATCCGCCGCTGTCCACGCACAACGATCGAGCCGATGCGAATCCGCGAGCCCATTTCGATCAGCTCCGGGCGGCCACCTCGGCGGCCTCCGGCTCGGGCTCCGGCTCGGGCTCCGGCTGCGGCGCCGTGGCGACCTTCTCGAAGACGAGCGAGCCCTCGCGGAGGTCGACCCGGACCGTGTCGCCACGGGTGAACTCCCCGGCCAGGACGGCCCTGGCCAGAGGGTTCTCGACCACGCGCTGGATGGCGCGGCGCAGGGGCCGGGCCCCGAACTGCGGGTCGTAACCCTCGCGCGCGACGTGGGCGCGCGCGGCATCGGTCAGTTCCAGGCCGATGCCGGAGTCGGCCAACCGGGCTTGAACCCCGGCCAGGAGCAGGCCCACGATCTCCTGGAGCTGCGACTCGTCGAGCGGGCGGAAGACGATGACTTCGTCCACCCGGTTCAGGAACTCGGGGCGGAAATGCTCGCGCAGCTGTCCGCGGATCGCCTCGGCAGCCCGGTCGAACGCCTCGCCACCCGCCTCGGCGGCGTCGACCAACGAGGCCGAGCCGATGTTGCTGGTCATGATCACGACCGTGTTCTTGAAATCCACGGTGCGGCCCTGGGCATCGGTCAGGCGTCCGTCGTCCAGCACCTGGAGCAGGACGTTGAAGACGTCCGGATGCGCCTTCTCGATCTCGTCGAACAGGACGACCTGGTACGGCCGGCGGCGGACGGCCTCGGTGAGCTGGCCGCCCTCCTCGTAGCCCACGTAGCCCGGTGGGGCGCCGACCAGGCGCGACACGGCGAACTTCTCCATGTACTCGCTCATGTCGATCCGGACCAGCGCGTTCTCGTCGTCGAACAGGAACTCGGCCAGGGCCCGCGCCAGCTCCGTCTTGCCCACCCCGGTGGGTCCCAGGAAGATGAACGAGCCGATGGGCCGCTTGGGGTCCTTCAGCCCGGCCCGGGCCCGGCGGATCGCGTCGCTGACGGCGATGACCGCCTCGTCCTGACCGATGAGCCGCTTGTGCAGCCGCTCCTCCATGTGGAGCAGCTTCTCGGTCTCGCCCTCCATGAGGCGGCTCACGGGGATGCCGGTCCAACGCGCCACGACCTCGGCGACGTCGTCCGCGTCCACCTCCTCGCGGACCAGGACCGATCCTGACGCCATCATCTCGCGCAGGTTCTGCTCGCGCTCGGCCAGCTGCTTGGTGAGCTCCGCCTCACGGCCGTACTTCAGCTCGGCGGCCTTGGCGTAGTCAGCGGCCCGTTCGGCGGCCTCGATCTCGGGGGCCAGCTTCTCCAAGGTCTCGCGCGTCTCGCGGATGCCGGCCACGACCTCCTTCTCGCGCTGCCACTGGGCCTTCATGGCATCGGTCCGTTCCCGGAGGTCGGCGAGCTCCTTCTCGAGCGCTGCCAGGCGCTCCTTGGAGGCGGCGTCCTTCTCCTTGCGCAGCGCCTCGCGCTCGATCTCGAGCTGCATCCGGCGCCGCTCCAGCTCGTCCAGCTCGGCCGGCATGGAGTCCATCTCCATCCGCAGCCGGCTGGCGGACTCGTCCACCAGGTCGATGGCCTTGTCCGGCAGGAAGCGCTCGGTGATGTACCGATTGGACAGGACCGCGGCTGCCACCAGGGCCGAGTCGGTGATCCGGACCCCGTGGTGGACCTCGTATCGCTCGCGGAGGCCGCGCAGGATGGAGATGGTGTCTTCGACCGTGGGTTGGTCGATGACGATGGGCTGGAACCGGCGCTCCAGGGCGGCGTCCTTCTCGATGTTCTTGCGGTACTCGTCCAGTGTTGTGGCACCGATGGCGTGAAGCTCCCCGCGGGCCAGCATCGGCTTCAGGAGGTTGGCGGCGTCCATGGCCCCTTCGGCGGCCCCGGCCCCCACCACCGTGTGGAGCTCGTCGATGAACAGGACGATCTGGCCCTCGGCGGCGGTGATCTCCTTGAGGACGGCCTTGAGGCGCTCCTCGAACTCCCCGCGGTACTTGGCACCGGCCACCATGGCGCCCAGGTCCAGCGCCACCACCCGCTTGTCCTTGAGGGAGTCGGGCACGTCGCCCCGCACGATGCGCTGGGCCAGCCCCTCGGCAATCGCCGTCTTGCCGACCCCCGGCTCCCCGATGAGCACCGGGTTGTTCTTCGTTCGGCGGCTGAGGACCTGGCTGACCCGCCGGATCTCCTCATCGCGACCGATCACCGGGTCCAGCAGGCCGCGCCGGGCGGCATCGGTCAGGTCGCGGCCGTACTTCTCCAGGGCCTCGTAGGTCGCTTCGGGATTCTCGGACGTCACGCGCTGGGTGCCTCGGATCTCGGTCAGGGCCGCCAGCACCGTCTTCTCGTCGATCCCGTTGGCGCTCAACAGGCGAGTGGTGGGGCTGGGCGGCTGGGTCGCGAGGATGGTGAGCAGCAGGTGCTCCGTGGAAACGTACTCGTCACGCATCCGCTCCGCCAGCGGGTGGCTGTCCGACAGGATGCGGCGGGCGTCCTCGGAGAGCGTCAGCTGTGTGGCGCCACTGATCTTGGGCAGCTTGGCCAGCTCCTCGCGGATGGCCTCGGCCAGCCCGGATGGGTCTTTACCGATGCGTTCGAGGACGGCGGGGACGACCCCGTCCGGTTGCTCGACCAGGGCGTACAGCAGGTGGAGCGCCTCCAACTGGCCGTGGCCCTCCCCCTCGGCCAGCTGCTGGGCAGCCAGCACCGCCTCCTGGGCCTTCTGGGTGAACCGCTCAACGCGCATGGCGAGACCCTATCGAGTGCCAGTCGGACACCCTACTGATTCCGTTCGAGCCTGGAGATGGCCAGGATCGCAATGGAAAGTCCGGAAACAAAACCAGTTCCGAACAGCAGGACGCCGTAGCCAAGTTCCCATACGGCCTCCTGTGTCAGAACGGGCGTGAATGACAGGAGTCCGATCAGTGCAAGTAAGGCTCCGGTGACCTCCATCGATACTGACATCAGGAGGATGGGGCCAGGACCCAGCCTTGCAAATCGTCGCACCACGGTGGGGGGCGACTTCCATACTCCGATCTCGCCTGCTCGTAGTGCCCGCTCATGGCCCCACCAGAACCGCACGAAAGCTGTCACCCCTAACATCAGCCACACCAAGCCGATGTTCACTGGATTCAGCGAGGATCGGGTTGGGGGTGGGCGGCGGCGAAGCGCTCGAACTCGGCGCGCGCTTCGTCGTCCAGCTTGGGCAGGACTACGCGGGCGGTCACCAGGAGGTCGCCCTTCTCGTCGGGCTTGCCGCGCTTGGGGAGCCCACGGCCCGGGACGCGGATGACCTGCCCGTTCTGCGTGTTGGGGCGGATCCGGAGCTTGACCTTGCCGTTGAGGGTGGATACGGGCACCTCGGCCCCCAGCAGGGCCTCGGGCAGGCTCAGGGGCAGCTCGGTCTTGAGGTCTGCACCCTCGCGGGTGAAGCGGGGCTCGGGCTTGACCTTCACGGTGAGGGTCACGCCCTGGTCGCGGAGCCGGATCTTCGCCCCGTCGCCGACGCCGGCCGGGATCTTGACCTGGAGCCGGCGCCCGTCGACGGCGACGGTCCGCTCGGTCCCGCGGGCTACCTCAGCTAGCGTTACTTCGACGGTGCCTTCGGCCTGGGGCTGGACGGAGCGACTGCGGGTCGTGAAGCCGCCGAGGTCGTCGAACAGGGATCCTGAGCGCCGCGCCGCGCCGCCCGCTCCCGCGCCTCCCGCGGCGCCGGCCATGCCGGCGCCCATCGGTCCGTCCTCGAAGAACATCCGGAAGAAGTCGCTGAAGCCACCCAGGTCGTCCGGAGTGGCGGTGTGGACCCGCCAGCGCATGCCGCCCGGCGCGCCGCCGAAGGCGGACCACTCGCTCGCCTGCGACGGGTCGAAACCGGCATGCTGGTACGCCTGCCAGTTGGCGCCCAGCTCGTCATAGCGTCGCCGCCTCTCCGGGTCGGAGAGGACGGCGTTGGCCTCGTTGGCTTCCTTGAAACGCTTCTCGGCGTCGGCGTCGCCCGGGTTGCGGTCGGGATGGAGCTCCCGGGCGAGGCGCCGATACGCCTTCTTGATCTCGGCCGCCGACGCGGTCTTGGGGACGCCGAGGACCTCGTAGTAGTCCCGGTACTCCACGGCGTCCCCCTGTAGGGGCCCTTATGCGCCGCCGGTTGGCGGGGCCGAAGGCGGCTGCTTTGCTGGCTTGACCGGCACTGGAGTGGCCGCAATCGGGGCCTTGGGGCCCTTCACGACCTTCCGCGCCCGCCGCGCCGGCTTGCGCACCAGTGGCGTGATGGCCCGCAGCGACGGCTGCGCGGCCGGACGTGCCTGGTCCAGCAGGGCCGCGGCCAGGACCTGGTCCATGTGGTCGACCGGCACGATGGTCAGCTGCTTGCGGACCTCGTCCGGAATCTCCACCAGGTCCTTCTCGTTACGACCCGGGATGAGCACCGTTTCCACGCCCGCCAGGTGAGCCGCCAGCAGCTTGGCCTTCAGGCCGCCGATGGGCAGCACCCGTCCCCGGAGCGTGATCTCCCCGGTCATGGCGATGTCGCGCCGCACGGGGCGGCCGGTGAGCAGGCTGGCCATGGCGGTGGCCATGGTCACCCCGGCCGACGGGCCGTCCTTGGGGGTCGCCCCCGCCGGGACGTGGACGTGGATGGTCTGCTTCTCGAAGATCGCTGGGTCGAGCCCCAGCTCCCGGCATCGGGCGCGGAGGTACGACAGGCCGGCTCTCGCCGACTCCTGCATGACGCTCCCCAGCTGGCCGGTCAGGATGAAGTCGTCCTTGCCGTCCATCTTCGTGGCTTCCACCTGCACGATGTCGCCACCGGTATCGGAGACCACGAGCCCGGTCACGATCCCGACCTGGTCCTCCTCCTCCAGCTGGCCGTAGTCGAACTTGGCCGGCCCGATGTACTCCTCGAGATCATCGGGGCGAACCTTGACCTTGGCCTTGGAGTTGCTGGCCACCTTGCGGGCCACCTTCCGCGCGATCGCAGCGATTTCACGCTCGACATTGCGGACGCCGGCCTCACGGGTGAAGGCCTGGATCAGGCGGACCAGGGCGTCCTCCTCGAGGACGAGCTGCTTGGCGCTTAGGCCGTGGTTCTCGAGCTGCTTGGGGACCAGGAACTGCTGGGCGATCCGCAGCTTCTCGAGCTGGGTGTAGCCGGGCAGCTGGATCATCTCCATCCGGTCGCGCAGGGCGGCCGGGATGGTGTCGGCCATGTTGGCGGTGGCGATGAACAGGACCTTGGACAGGTCGAACGGCACCTCCAGGTAGTTGTCCTGGAAGCTGTTGTTCTGCTCGGGATCGAGCACCTCCAGCAGGGCCGATGACGGGTCGCCGCGGAAGTCCATCCCCACCTTGTCGATCTCGTCCAGCATGAACACCGGGTTGTTCGTCCCGGCCGTCTTGATGGACTGGATCACGCGGCCCGGAAGGGCACCGATGTAGGTGCGCCGATGACCCCGGATCTCGGCCTCGTCGTGGATCCCGCCCAGGCTCATCCGGACGAACTTCCGTCCCATGGCGCGGGCGATGCTCTTGCCCAGCGAGGTCTTGCCCACGCCGGGCGGGCCGACGAACAGGAGGATCGGGCTGCGGATCTTCTCGGCCAGCTTGCGCACGGCCATGTACTCCAGGATCCGCTCCTTGGGCTTCTCGAGGCCGTAGTGGTCCTCGTTGAGGACGCGCTCGGCATCGGTCAGGTCCAGGTTGTCATCGGTGGAGTTCGCCCACGGCAGGGCGACCAGGGTGTCCACGTAGGTGCGGACCACGCCCTGCTCGGGTGAGGCGCTGGGGATGCGGGTCAGGCGATCGACCTCCTTGAGGGCCTTCTCCTTGACCTCGTCGGGCATGCCCGACTCCTCGACCTTCTCGCGCAGCTCGTTTACCTCGCTGACCGCCGGGTCGTCCTCGCCCAGCTCCTTCTGGATGGCCTTCATCTGCTCGCGGAGGATGTACTCGCGCTGGTTGCGGTCCATCTCCGACTTGACCTCGGACTGGATCCGGCCCTTCAGCTCCAAGATCTCGATCTGCTTGGCCAGGAAGGTGCTGACCAGGCGGAGCCGATCCGCCACGTCAATGGTCTCGAGCAGCTCCTGGCGCAGCTCGGTGCTCATCTCGGGGGAGTAGGCGGCCATGTCGGCCAGCAACCCGCCGTCGGTGATGTTGCGGGCCGCCACCGCCACCTCGGGCGGCACCGGGGCGCCGGCGGTCACGTACTGCTCGATCTGGCCCTGGATCGACGCCATCAGGGCTTCGATCTCGACCCCGGTCTGCTTGCTGTCCTCGATGAGCTGGATGCGCGCCTCGAGGTGCGGGTCGACCTGGACCAGGTCCAGCAGCCGAATCCGACGCTGCCCCTGGACGATGGCCCGGATGGTGCCGTTCTGGAGCCGAATGAGCTGCGCGATCTTGGCCAGCGTTCCCACGGTGTGCAGCTCGTCGACGGAGTTGATCTCTTCCGCCTCGGACGAGCGCTGCGCGATGAGGGCCACCGGGGAGTTGGCGCGCACGGCGCGCTCCAGGGCCTTCACGCTGCGATCGCGGCCCACCTCCAGCGGGACGATCATCTCGGGGAAGATCACGGTGCCCCGCAGCGCGACGAGGGGCAGGACCTGGATCTGGTCCGCGATCTCGTCGGTTGGGGGAGTGGGACTGGTCTTGGACTTGGTGTTCTCGGATTCCACGTGGCTCACCTGCTGCTGGACTCGGCGACGGGCTCGAGCTTGGGCTCCGGATTGGGTTCCGGCTGGGCTTGTGGCCCGGGCTCCGTGTCCTGGACGAAACGTTCGACATCACCTTCATCGAACAGGTCGTAGACCCGGATCTTGCCGAGCGCTTCGAGCTGCAGGATGACCTTGACGCCCGCCAGGTTGACCCCCTGGCGTCGGGTCAGGAAGCGGATGATACGCACCCGCTCAATATCGGCCTCTGAGTAGAGGCGAAGATTGTTGCGCCGCTGCGGACATACGAGGCCTTCTTCCTCATAGATCCGCAGCGTGCGCGGGTGCACCGCCGCCAGTTCGGCGGCGATGCTGATGAAGTAACGCGGCCGCTTGGGGTCGCGTACCCAACTCACTTGGTCCGGACCTTCTCGCTGGTCGGGACCTTGACCTGGATCTGCCGCGGCTTCACGTCCTCGGCCTTGGGAATGGTGAGGCGCAGGAGACCGTTCTCGAAGGTAGCCTCCGCCTTGTCACCCATGACCCGAACCGGAAGCTCCAAGGTCCGGCTGAACGTGCCGGTGCGGCGCTCGCGGTACAGGTACTGCTCGCGCTCGACCTTCTCGTCCGCGTGGACCTCGCCCCGAATGTTCAGGTTCTGGCCGGTGATCGTGATGTCCACGTCTTCCGGCTTGATCCCTGGCAGGGACGCGGTGACGATGATCTCGTCGTTGGTCTGGTGGACGTCGACCGGCGCAGTCATGGACTCGCCGTTCCAGATCCGCCAGCCAAGCGGGTTCACGAACGACTCATCGAAGAGCCGATCCATCGCGCCGCGCAACGAAATCATCTCGTTGAACGGGTCGAATCTCGTCAAATTGGCCATGATGTGACCTCCACTCTTGGATTGGTGACATCAGTTGTTTTCGTGTGGAAGGCGCCCCGATGGGGCGCTCTTCGGTCGCGCTCCGACGGAGCGCATTGGTACCCTAATCCTTGACAATGGCATTGTCAAGACCTATTACAAAGGCAGGATCTCAAACCGGAGCTGCCGATGCAACCTGCGCAGCATCACAGGCGTTCGTGATATCGCGTTATCGTGCTGCACGATGTCACGAGGCGCTGTGACGCGCGGGTCACGGAGCCAGCCCACATCATCCGGCCCGGGTCGGCCAGCGGGGCTTTTCAGGCCCGGCGACGTATCAGCTTCGGCCCTCGCGCAGGAGGTGCTCGAGGCGGTCCAGGCGGCCTACTGCGCGGCGCCGTTCCGGATCCCCGAGTGGGTGGCCCGCGTAGCGAATGAGCTGGTACGCCGCGGCCAGGCGGGCGAGGGCGGCCGCGACCGAGGAGGGTGGCGCGACGCGGGCCAGGTGATCGCGGGGAGTCTCGGCCGCGCGGCGCGCCCAACGACCGTCGGCGGCCAGCGCATCCAGCGCGGCGATGTAAGCCGCCACCGGGTCGGTGCGGTCCGGGCGGGCCCGCGGTCCAGGTCGGGGACGGCGTGGCTCGCGGGGCGGACGCTCGAACACGAAGGTCCGCTCCTCGACCACCGCTCGCATCAGCGCATTCATGTCCCGCCGCACGTGCCATCGCCACCAGATGTACAGCGCGACCGCGGCCAGCTCGAGCAGGATGATCACCGCCAGCACGACGTAGAAGATGATCCCGGGGATTGGGCTGGTGGGCTGCCGGACGCCAACGTCGAAGACCGGGAGCTGGATCGCGCCCTCTCCGAACCCCTCCGGCATGATGTCCCGCGCCAGTTCGATGAACAGGGCCGCGAGGAGGATGACCGGGGAGAAGAGGAGGACGAGGAACGCTCCCAGGACCCGAATCGGAGCCACCAGCGCGACCAACAGGGTTTCGAGCGGGACGCCCAGGACCAGGGCGGCTGGAACGCCGAGCACCGTCACCCCCAGCGCAACGAGGAGCGCGAACCCAAACCACGATCCCCCTCCCGGGCCGTCGCCACGGACGGTGGCCAGGCGAGCCAGCCCCAGGGCGAGCACGCCCGAGCCCACGAACACGAGCGAGCCGATGAAGGCCACGGCGGTGAACGGCTCCAGCAGACTGGCGCCCACGCGGCTGGCGGCCAGGTCGCCGATGAGCCAGGCGATTCCCGCAGCCGGCAATCCCCAGCGCATGAGCTGGTCCTGGACTTCCTCGTCCACGACGCGTGAGTGGTGGGCGTGGCCGCGCAACACGGCCACCGCGCCGACCCAACCACCCGGGTGCGCCGACAGGGCCGCTGGAGCGTCGCCCTGGAGCAGGGCCACACGGACGTCGGGCGCCAGCAGCCAGGCCAGCGTCCCGACCGCCACGGCGAGGGCCGGCAGCCCGAACGCCTCCGCCGCCGGCCCTCGCCACCGGGTTCGCCGCGCCCAGACCATGCCCGCCCCAGCGAGGATGGCGAACTCGAACGGCCCGATGACCGGCACTTCGCCAAACAGGGCCTGTAGGGCGGCGGCCACCACCGCCAGCAGGCCGCCCTCGGCCAGGCACTGGACGAGGGGCAGCATGCGAGACGGGCGCGGCGGACCGGGCGGGGCTGTCGGCCGCCGCTCCGGCTGGGCGTCGATGGGGACCGGTTCAGGCGGAAAGTTCGACCACACTTGCCGTCTCCCAGTCGGGGGTGAGGGTCATCTGGCGTGTGCGGATCCCGGCGCCCCGGGTGGCCGTCAGGGCCTCCGCGTCTGCGTTGAGGAGGAGAACTTCGACGCCATACCCGCTCGACTGCAGGCGGCGCAGGGTGGGATGGATGGCGTGAGGCGGTCGGGCGGTGAGCACGAGCATGCTGGCGCCCGCGGGAATGCGTCGCGTGAGCCAGGTCAGCAGGCTGCCCAGGGTTCCCGAGCTGATGGGTCCCAGCCGGGCGAGCAGGTCCGTAACCCGGCCCAGCTGTGCGGGACCGGACCGGAATGGGAGGTATGCCACTCGCTGGGCGGTGCCCGAGAAGCCGGCCGCCGCCAGGCCCACCGCTGCTCCGCCATCGAGCAGGCCCCGAGCCAGCGAGCCGGCGGCCACGCACAGCCCCTCGAATGCGTCCTCGTCCCAGTCCATCGACCAGGCAGGTCCTTCCACCGTCTGAACGTCCAGGACGAGGATCACCTGGCGGCTGCGAGCCGGCTCCCAGCGGCGGCTCACCGGCCGCCCCAGGCGCGCCGTGGCTCGCCAATGGATACGTCGCAGCGGATCGCCGGGCTGGAACGGTCGAACGCCGCCGAACAGCGCCGGATCGTGGACCAGGCTATGGCGCGCGCGCCACTCGCCGATGAGCGCGCGTGCAGGCCCCACCTCGCGGACCGCCGCGGTCCGGGGCGCCACCACCAGGCGGTCGGGAAGCTCCCGCTCTTCGGTCACCGCATGCCGGCCCACCAGGTCGCGAATGTGGAGGCGGACCGGCCCGAACTCGAACACGCCCCGGTGCTGGGCATCGAGGTGGTAATGGCGAATGACGCGCTCGTACCAGCCCAGGGCCCAGGTGTTGCGCAGGCTCCGGCGCCGAAGGGCCACCTCATCCAGCTCGAGCGCCTTTTCGCTGACCTCGATCCCATCGGTCACCAGGTCGTCGGCAGCGACCCAGGGGAGGGGCAGTGCCTTGCGGTTCCAGACGGCCACGTCCAGGTCGACCGTGTCGCCGACCACCGCCCGTCCCGTCCCCAGCCGCCGCTCATAGGACAGGTCCCGAAGCCCGTATCGGGTCCACAGCCTGGTCGTGGCGCCGTATCCGAACGTTGCCAGGGCCAGCAGCAGCAGCCCAGGGACGCCGGCCAGCACGGATGCCACCCCCATCCCCAGGGCGAGGGCGGTCCAGCCGGTCATGGAGGCGGGGCGTGTCTCATGGCGTGAGCGGGACCGGCACCTCGTCGAGCACGGCGTCCACCACGCTGGTCACCGTCGCGCCTCGCAGCTCGCGGTCCAGGTCGAGCAGGATTCGATGGCCCAGCACCGCGTGCGCCACGGATCGAACGTCGTCGGGGAGCACGAAGGACCGCCCGTCGACGGCCGCCCAGGCCTGGGCGGCCCGGTACAGCGCCACGCTGCTGCGCGGTGAGGCGCCCAGCCGAACGTCGGCGTGTTCGCGGGTGGCCCGCACCAGGTTGACCAGGTAGGCCTCGACCTCGTCGGCGACCCGGATGGTGCGGACCGCGTCCCGCAGCGCCAGCAGCCGGTCCGCACTCGAGATGACTGCCACGTCGTTCAGCGGCTCGGCCTCGGCCTGGTGCCGCCGCGCGATCGCGTGCTCCGACTCGGGGGTGGGGTAGCCGATCGCGATGCGGAGCAGGAACCGGTCCAGCTGAGCCTCTGGCAGGGCGAAGGTCCCCTCCAGCTCGATGGGGTTCTGGGTGGCCAGCACGATGAACGGCTCGGGCAGCGGCCGGGTCACCCCGTCGACCGACGACTGGCGCTCCTGCATCGCCTCCAGCAGGGCGGCCTGGGTCCGCGGTGTGGCGCGGTTGATCTCGTCCACGAGCACCACCTGGTTGAAGATCGGTCCGGGCACGAAGCGGAATCCGTTGCCCTCCAGGATGCTGCTCCCGGTGACGTCGCCGGGCAGCAGATCGGGGGTGCCCTGGATGCGCGCGAATGACAGACCGATGGCGCGCGCGACCGCGCGCGCGAGGAGCGTCTTGCCGACTCCCGGCACGTCCTCGACCAGGGCATGGCCATCGGCCAGGAGGACGACGGCGAGCAGGCGGAGGGCATCGTCTGCTCCCACCACCGCGGTTCGCACCGCGCCCTGCAGGTTGCCAAAGAACGCGGCCGCCTGCCGCCCGACATCGGTCGGGGCGCCGGCCGTCATCGGTCTAGTCGCCGATCAGGAGCTGACGGAGCTCCGGCTCCCGCTCGGACGAGGTGATGGCCAGCATCCGATCGCCGTCGATGAGCCGGGTGTCGGGTCGGGCCGGGACGGCGCGCGAGCCCCGCAGGATGACGGCCACCGACGTTCCCTCGGGGAGCGGCAGGTCCCGCAGCTCCCGCCCGACCGCCGGCGAATCGGCGGTGAGCTGCGCCTCCACGATCTCCAGGTCGCCACCCTCCAGCTCGGCCAGGTGGAGGAGGTCGTGGATGGGAATCTCGTGCTCGATGACGCCCAGGATGGTGCGGGTGGGGCTGACCGTGTCGTCGATGGCCAACTGGCGGAAGAGCTGCTCGTTCTTCGGGTTGTTCACGCGGGCAATGGCGCGAGGCACGTTGAAGTGCATCTTCGCCACCTGGCAGGCAACCAGGTTGTCCTCGTCGTCGCCGGTCACCGCGGCCACCACGTCGGCCCGCCCCATCCCCGCCTGCTCCTGGTAACGGCCCTCACATCCATCGTTAGGGACGACGATGCTTCCCAGTTCATCGGCGATCTGGCGGGCGCGGCTGGCGTTCTTCTCGATCATGACCACCTCGTGCCCCGCGTTCAGCAACTCCCGTGTCAGGTAGTAGCCGACGTTGCCGCCGCCGATCACGACCACGTACATGGTCAGCTTCCCTCGGCCGTGGCGGCCGCCCGGCTGCCGGGAGGTGGGGCGCCGCGCATCGGCTCAGCGGTGGGCTCCTCGACCATGCCGTTCGTGGCGGCCGCCCCCTCCGTCGCAGCCGTGACCAACGCGCCCGAAAGAATGGTGGTCCGACAGATGGTCTCCAGGCCCAGGGTCCGATACGCCTTGGCTCGGAGCGGGTCGTTGATCTTGGCGATGACCCGTGGCACGCCGAACACGTGCTTGGCCAGCTGGGCGGCCATGACGTTCCGGTTGTCGCCTTCGGTCAGAGTTATCACGATGTCGGCCATCTCGGCCTCGGCGCTGCGCAGGATGTCCTCATCGGCCCCATTGCCCCGGATCGTGATGCCGCTGTATTCGGTGGGCAGCCGCTCGAACGCGCGCGGGTTGGTGTCGATCACGGTCACGTGATCACCCCGCTGGTCGAGCAGGACCGCGGTCTGGGCGCCAACCCGCCCGCAGCCGATGATGATGACTCTCATGGGGACTGTGCCAACTCCTCGGTTCGCGCTCGGAGGCACCAGACCGGCGCCTTCGAGTTGCGCATGACGTAGGGGACCGTTCGTCCGGCGTCCCAGCTTCCGCCGAAGCGGCGCTTATAGCGTAGTCCCATCACGATGATGTCGGCGTTGGACGCCACCGCCTCGTCCACGATGGCCGGTCCGGCGGCTCGGGCCTGGATCATCCCCACCCGGTTGGGGATGCGGCGCGCCTGGAGGAAGTCGGCTCCCCGATCCAGGATCTCGTCGGCGAAGGCGGTGGCCTTGTCGTCCTGGGTGTCGAGGGTGCGCTCGAAACCGACCTCGATGACGTGGACCAGGACGACCTCGGCCGGTTCGGTCACGCGATCAGCCTGCGCGCCGGTCAGCAGCAGAGCGGCCAGGCGCAGCGCGTCGTCGTCGGCATCCCCGCCGGCCAGTGGGATCAAGATCCGGCGGTAGGGGAGGAGTGGGAGGTCCGATTCCGAGGGGCGGCGGCGGAACATGCGGAGCCGATATCCTAGCCGCCCGCCGCGCGCCGAAGGCGCGGCCCGGGGCGGCGCAGGAGCATCACCGGGCGGCGCAGGAGCATCACCGGGCGGGCACCTCGAGCTCGGCCGCGACGATGAACTCGTCACTGACCGTGTCGTCGGCCCGCGCGGGGAGCGTCCCAGCTGGCAGCGCCGCGCGGTCGATGGTGGCGCAGTCCGCCGGGTACGCAGGGCCCGGGCGGTCGACCCCGGGGGCCGGGCGGGTCTCGCGGGCCAGGATCCGGAGCTCCCCGTCGACCAGGCTGGCGGACTGGATGGCCAGGCCCCATCCACCCTCCGTCCGGCGCCCGAGATAGACGCACACCACGGCGGTCGCCCCCCAGTCCAGGTCAGCCGGCAGCCCCTGGGCGAGGTCGTCTGCCGCCGATGGATCGAACGCGATGGCGATGGCGGCATCCTCGCGTTCGGCCGGCTCGGCCATCGACAGGCGGACGACGGTCACCGACCGGGTGGTCCCTCCGCTCGGATCGGCGGCAGGCGACTCATCCCGCGTCGCGGCCGGGCTGCCGCTTGGCGCTGAGCTGCAGGCAGCCGCCAGGACGACGACCGCCGCGGCGAGCGCGCCGGTGGTCAGCCGCGGGCCGGATCGGTCAGCGGCCGTGGCTGAGCCGTTCCGCCAGCCAGCTGGGGAGCTGCTGCTCCCGCATGAGCTGCTGGGTGCGCCCGATGTCGTAGCGCACCCGCCGGAACTCGGTGTCCCCTGCGTCCAGATCCAGGACGACGTACGAGCTGTCCGGGTTGCCGTCGCGGGGCTGGCCCACGCTGCCCGGGTTGAGCATGAGGCGTCCCGCGGCAAGCGGCGTCCGCGCTCCCAACTCGGTCGCCACCCGTGCCATCCCCCCGTCGCGCTCAACGTACAGCACGGGGTAGTGGGTATGTCCGAAGAGGCAGATCCGGGTTGCGAACTCGTCGAGGCTGGCCCGCGCCACTTCCGCGGACACGATGTACTCCCAGATCGGATCTCGAGGCGATCCGTGGACGGCGGTCAGCTCCCCATCGACGCGGCGTTCGGGGAGCCCCGACAGGTAGGCGCTCGAGTCGGGGGTCAGCACGCCCTCCGTCCACGCGATGGCGGCGGCGGCCGCGTCGTTGAACCAGGTGACGTCGACGAGGCCCACCGCGGCGCCGTCGTGGTTGCCCATCACGGCCCGGACGTCGTGCTGGCGAAGGCGAGCGATGACCTCGTTCGGCTGCGGGCCATAGCCCACGATGTCCCCGCATACCCAGACCTGATCGACCGGCGCCCGGGTCGAGAGATCATCGAGGACCGCGTCCAACGCGACCAGGTTGGAATGGATATCCGACAGGACCGCGAGGCGCATCGGCCGGCGAGTGTACGGAAAATGCTCCCTCGGCGCCTTTCGGTCTTCCCGGAATCGGGCGGTTTCGCGGCCGGCTCTCGCATCGGCCCCGCGCCGTTCCCGGTTACCCATACTCGGCACCGCGGAAGCAGGACCGCCAGTTTCCTGCTCGCCTCACGTCCGGGCAAGTCGGTTATCCACCAAACGCGCAGCGAAGCCCGGATCTGTGGATAACTGGCCGGGCTATACTGGCCTTCGATGGCGCCTCACCCCCTCGGGGCGAGTACGATCGGGACTCGGTGGCACTGGTAAGCGAACCATTGCCTCCGCGCTTCGCTCACGACAGCGAAGCCGAATTGGCCAGAGTTCTCGACTATTACCAGGTCTCGTGGCGCTACGAACCCGACATCTTTCCGCTCTCGTGGAGCCCGGCCGGGGCGGTCATCGAGTCGTTCTCGCCAGACTTCTACCTGCCTGAGCTGGAGCTGTACGTGGAGCTGACGACGCTGCGCCAAACCCTGGTGCGCAAGAAGAACCGCAAGCTGCGCCTGCTCCGGCAGCTGTATCCCGGGGTGCGGATCAAGCTCCTCTATGCGCGCGACTTCCGGGCGCTCATGGTCAAATACGGGCGCCTCGACTTCCTGCTCGAGATGAACGGCGCCAACGGGAACGGCGCCAACGGGAACGGCGTCAACGGGAACAGCGTCAACGGCAATGGCGCCAACGGCAGTGGCAGGGCCAGCCGTGGCCGTGCCTCCATCGGCGCGTCCAAGGCCGGGAGGACGGCCAGGTGAGCGAAGCAACGATGGCCACCATTCACGCCGATGTGGAGGAGATCCTCCTCACCGAGGATCAGATCCAGGCACGGGTCGCGGAGCTGGGTCGCCAGCTGACGGCCGACTACGCGGACCTGGATCCGGTCCTGATCAGCGTCCTGAAGGGATCGATCGTCTTCCTCGCCGACCTCGTGCGCGGCGTCGAGCTCCCCCTTTCGATCGACATCATGGAGGTCAGCAGCTACGGGGCTGCCACTGAGACGAGCGGCCAGGTCCGGATCCTCAAGGATCTGTCTCACCCCATCGAGCGCCGCCACGTGATCGTTGTCGAGGACATCATCGACACCGGCCTGACCCTGAACTACCTGCTCCGCTACCTGCGCGAGAAGGGACCGACGTCGCTCCGCATCTGCTGCCTGCTCGACAAGCCGGCCCGTCGGCTGACCGAGATCCCGATCGATTACGTGGGATTCACGATCCCGGACCGATTCGTGGTCGGCTACGGGCTCGACTATGGGGAGCGCTATCGGAACCTGCCCTACGTGGGAGTCCTGCGTCCATCGGTCTACGGGCTCGATCGCCCCGAGGACTGACTCGGTGGACGACATCGGTACGCCGCGCCGCTACCGCGTCCCCATCCTGCTCGGCAGCCTGCTCATGATCGGGGCTGCTTTTCTGCCGTGGTGGCGGGCGGGTGGAGACCTGGTGAGCGGGGTCGAGCTGCCCTCCTC
>JBIOTW010000017.1:0-45748 GCA_044866355.1 Candidatus Limnocylindria bacterium
TGGCGTCGTCGGCCACCAGCCCGGCCGCAGCCGTCCGACGCAGCCGAAGCAGGTAGCCGCCGCATCCCAGCCGCTCCCCGAGGTCGCGGGCGATGGACCGGACGTACGTGCCGGGACCCGTCTCCAAGTCGAGGTGGAGGTCCAGCCATCCATCGCCGGGCGTCGCATCCAGGAGCCGCAGGGCATGCACCGTCACCTCGCGAGCCTCCAGGACCAGCTGCGTTCCGCGACGCGCCGCCCGGTGCGCCGTCCGCCCGCCCTGCTTGCGGGCCGAAAAGGCTGGGGGGCGCTGCTGGAAGGTGCCGACGAACGCCGCCAGGGCCGCTTCGGCGACTTCGACTGACGGCGGTGGACCGCCGGGCTCGATCGGACCCTCGCCGTCATCGGTCTCCGACCGGAAACCCAGGCGCACGATGGCGTCGTAGCGCTTGGGGCCTGCGGTGAGCTCCTGGCTCAGCCGGGTGGCGCCGCCCACCAGGATGGGGAGAACGCCCGTCGCCAATGGATCCAGCGTGCCGGCGTGACCGATGCGGAGCCCGCCGGTCAAGCGGCGCACCAGGCCGACCATGTCGTGAGAAGTGGGGCCAGCCGGTTTGTCGAGGTTAATGACGCCGATCATCGGCGCGTTTCAGCTCGCGCTCGCACTCCGCCAGGACGCGGTCGCGAGCCTCGCTCAGTGGAACGTGCAGCGTGCAGCCGGCGGCCCGAGCGTGGCCTCCGCCGCCGAAGGCGGCAGCCACCGCGACCGCGTCCGCCGGCTCGGTGGTGCGGACACTGACCCGAATCGTGGTTGGTGCCTGCTCCTTGAACAGCACGACGATGTCGGCGTCGCGCGACAGCCCCAGCAGGTCGATGAATCCCTCCGCGGCATGGAGCGAGGTCCCGGTCTCGGCCAGCATCTCCGCGGTCAGCGCCGCGTGGATCACGCGGCCCCCGGCCGCCGAGGCGACGCCTGCCAGCGCTCGGCCCCATAACGCCAGCGTCTCGAACGGCTTCTCGGCGTAGATGGCCCGATGGATCGCCGTCAGCGAGGCTCCGGCCTCCACGAGCGTCGCCGCCACCCGAAGGGTGCGGGGCGTGACGTTGGGATGAGCGAATGTATGGGTGTCGTTCACGATGCCGGCCAGGAGAACGGTGGCCAGATCCGCGTCCAGGCTCATTTCCAGCGCGGGCAGGAGGAGGGCGACAATCTCGCACGTGGAGGCGGCCTCGGAATCCACCAGGTTGATCGCCCCGAAGCCGGGGTTGCTGACGTGGTGGTCGATGTTCACGATCCGGGCCCGATTCAGCCAGTCCTGGTGGTCGGTGGCAACCCGCCCCACCCGCGCCAGGTCGCCGGCGTCGACGATCACCGCCAAATCAGGCTCCAATCCCGGCTCGGTGCGGACCTCGCCCACGTGGGGCAGGAACTGGAGGTACGGCGGCACCGGGTCGGCCATGACGACCTCGGTCGGAACCCCGAGTCGCTCCCCCACCGCCCGGATGGCAAGCGCGGCCCCCAGCGTGTCGGCATCGGGGTTCTCGTGGCCAATGACGGTAATACGTTTCGCCTCGCGCAGGGCAGCGGCGACCTCGTTCATCGGTCCTCGTTCTCGGTATGGTTCTCGGCTTCGGTCATGCCCTCGCTCTCGGGCTCGTCGAGGTCGTGGAGGATCTTGAGGACCCGGTCGCCGCTGGCGATCGACTCGTCGGCGCGGAACACGAGGCGTGGGATGTGGCGGATGCGGAGGCGCTCGCCGAGGCGGCGGCGCAGCCATCCGGCGGCATCGGTCAGGGCCACCAGGGTCTTGTCCTGGTCCGGATCCGGCCCATAGACCGATACCCAGACCCGGGCCTGGGTCAGGTCAGGCGCCGTGTCGACCCGGGTCACGGTCGCGAACCCGACCCGCGGATCGGCCATCTCGCGTTGCAGGATCTGCATGAGCTCGGCCCGGATCTGGCTGTCGAGGCGGTCCGTGCGCTGGCTCACCGGGTTCCGATCCCTCCCAAGAGGCTCAGGCGGAGGCCTCCGTGACCATCTGGAAGCACTCGATGACGTCGCCTTCGGCGAAGTCCGGCGACCCGGCGAGCCCGATACCGCACTCGAACCCGGCCGCGACCTCGCGGACGTCGTCCTTGAAGCGGCGCAGCGATTCGATTCGTGCCTCGACCACCAGCTGGCCGCCGCGCATCAACCGCGCCTGGGCACCGCGGACGATCCGCCCGTCGAGCACGTACGAGCCCGCGATCTGCCCGGCCTTGCCGGCCTTGATCACCTGCCGGACTTCGGCGTGGCCCTCGACCTGCTCCACCTGCTTGGGCGTCAGCAGGCCCTGGAGCGCCAGGCCGATGTCATCGGTCAGCTTGTAGATGACCTCGTACAGCCTGACATCCACGCCGGTGGCCTCCACCGCGCGTTCGGCGCCGGGGTCGAGCTTGGTGTTGAAGCCGACCACCACCGCACTCGATGCGGCGGCCAGGGTGACGTCGGACTCGTTGATGTCTCCGGCGCCCTCGCTCAGGATGTTGATCCGGACCTCGCCGGTGCTGAGCCCATCCAGTGCGTGGCGGATGGCCCCCAGCGAGCCCTGGACATCGGTCTTCAGGATGACCCGCAGCTCTTTCACTTCGGCGGCCTGGATCTGGGCGCTGATCTCCTCCAGGCTGGAGGGTCCCCGCCCATCGCCGCCGCCGGCCTGCCGCTCGACGACCTCGGCCGCGTCGCGTGCCGCCTTCTCGTCAGTAACCACCCGCAGCTGATCCCCCGCCTCCGGCAGGCCCTGGAGGCCGAGAATCTCGACCGCCGTTGCGGGCTCGGCCTGGCGGACCCGCCGCCCGGCCGCGTTCTGGAGCGCGCGCACCCGGCCGTACGTGCGACCCACGGTGACGATGTCCCCGACCTTGAGGGTCCCGTTCTGGACGAGGACCGTGGCGACGTTTCCCCGTCCCTTGTCGACCTTGGACTCGACGATCGTGCCGTACGCCTCGCGGTTGGGGTTGGCCTTCAGGTTCTGCAGGTCGGCGACCAGACCGATCATCTCCAGCAGATCGTCGAGGCCCGTTCCCTGCTTGGCCGATACCGGCACCGCGATGACGTCCCCGCCGTATTCCTCGATCAGGACCCCCATGTCGGCGAGCTCCTGCTTGACCCGATCCGGGTTGGCATCCGGCTTGTCGATCTTGTTGATGGCCACGATCATCGGGACGCGCGCGGCGCGCACGTGGTCGATGGCCTCGCGGGTCTGGGGCATCACGCCGTCGTCGGCCGCCACCACGATGACCGCGATGTCGGTGACCTGCGCGCCGCGGGCCCGCATGGCGGTAAAGGCCTCGTGGCCCGGCGTGTCGAGGAACACGATGCGGCGGTCGCCGTGGACCGCCTCCGAGGCCCCGATGTGCTGGGTGATGCCGCCCGCCTCGCGTGCCACGACCGCCGTGCTGCGGATGGCGTCCAGCAGGCTGGTCTTGCCGTGGTCGACGTGACCCATGACCGTCACGATCGGGGCGCGGGTGACCAAGTCGTCGGGAGCGTCCTCGCCCCACGGCGTGACGCGCACGCCGTCCTCTGAGGCGGCGCCGGGCGCCACCAGGTCCTGGGACTCGGCGGCCTTTTCGGCGGCGCCCCGCTCCACCAGCTCGTACCCGAGCTCCGCGGCGACCAGCGAGGCCGTGTCGTAGTCGATGGACTGGTTGATGGTGGCGAAGATCCCGTTGCGGATCAGCTCGCTAATCACGGCCGCGGTGCTGATGCCGAGCGCATCGGCCAGGTCCTTGACGACGATCGTGGAGCCCACCTCCACCGGCCCGCTGGGACGCGGAAGGGTGGGGGTCTCGACGGTCGCGCTGGCCGACTCGCGTCGGCGGGGCGGCCGTGGGCCGCGCCGGATCTGGGTGTACCTACGCGGAGGCACGCGCTTCTCCGGTCAGGCCCAGAGCGTGGGCGATGGCGCGGTCCCGTCCCGGGCTCGCCTGGCAGGCGGGGTCGGTGCAGACGTATGTCCCGCGTCCCGGCATTCGACCCGAGGGATCGGGCACGGCCAGGCCGTCCGCGGTGCGCACGACGCGTTCCATCTCCCGCTTGGCGCGCACCTGGCGGCACACGGCACAGGTCCGCAGCGGCTGGCGGTCAGGCCGTCGCTTCGGCATCTTCCGTGCTCTCCGCGGCGGGCTGAGCCACGCGCGCTCCACCGGCGCCGGCAGCCGCAACGCCTGCGTCGGACCGAATGTCGATCCGCCAACCGGTCAGCTTGGCCGCCAGGCGGGCATTCTGCCCTTCGCGTCCGATGGCCAATGACAGCTGGCGCTCGGGCACGATCACGTTCGCGATGCGGTGCTCCTCGTCGATCCGGACTTCGATGACCTCAGCCGGCGAGAGCGCCTCGGCGACGAACTGGGACGGGTCCTCGTTCCACAGCACGACGTCAACCTTCTCGCCGTTCAGCTCGGCCACGATGGCCTGGATGCGGGTGCCGCGCTGTCCGACGGCCGCGCCCTTGGCGTCCACGCCCGGCTGACGGCTCTCGACCGCGACCTTGGATCGGCTTCCAGCCTCGCGCGCGATGCCGCGAATGACCACCGAGCCGTTGTAGATCTCGGGGATCTCCATCTCCATCAGGCGACGCAGGAACCCGCGGTGGGTGCGGCTGACGACCAGCACCGGACCTCGCGTCGTGCGGCGCACCTCGAGGACGAAGACCTTCAGGTGCTGACCGATGCGGTAATGCTCACCCGGCAGCTGCTCGCTGACCGAAAGGACCGCCTCGACCCCACGCCCCATGTCGAGCACGACAGCAGATTCCGTGGT
Source organism: Candidatus Limnocylindria bacterium (assembly GCA_044866355.1). GTDB lineage: Bacteria > Chloroflexota > Limnocylindria > QHBO01 > QHBO01 > DASTEQ01. The sequence goes on from JBIOTW010000017.1 coordinate 4,784, forward strand.
GCGAGTCACCACGCCGGTCAGGATCTCGCCCTCCCGGCTGACGTACTGGTGGTAGACGACGTCCCGCTCCGCCTCGCGGAGGCGCTGTCGGTACACCTGGCCCGCGGTCTGGGCCGCGATCCGGCCCAGCTGGGCCTGGGTCACGTTTTCGGGCACGCGAACACGGCCGCCCACGCCCACCCCGGGCTCGATCTCGACCGCTTCGGCCACCGTCTTCTGCAGCTCGGGATCGGTCACCTCGCTGTCGCCGGCGACGACCTCGTACTCTCGGTAGACGCTGATCTCGCCCGTCTCGGGGTCGATCTTCACGACGACGTTCTCCGGGGCCTCGGCATTGCGCCGATAGGCGGACTCGATCGCCTGCTCGAGCGTCTGGAGCAGGATCTCCTGGGGAACGCCCTTCTCGGCGTTGAGCTGCAGCAGGGCGCCAATGAAGTCGCGGTTCACGCTGGCACCTCCCTGCCGGACGAAAAACAAGACGTGGGCTCGCAGACCGACCCACGTCCTCATCAACTGCTGTATCGGTTTGGTCCGCAACGGCCGCAAGACCGCCCCGGAGTATACCAGCGCCCTCCCGGGACGCCAATTGCGGGCCTAAGCGGGCGGGCCGCCGGTCAGGCGTGGATTCTGTGCCAGGCGAGCGGCGATCTGCTCTCGCTCGGCCTTGCGGGCCGCGAGTTGCGCCTCGATGCGTTCATGTCGGGTCTTCCGGGCTTCGGCGGCCCTTCGGGCTGCCTCCCGCTCTGCGTCACGACCGGCCCAAGATCCAAACATGAAGGCGACGCCACCCGACAAGAGACCGAACAACCCAAGCTGCAACGCGAAGCCCAGGCGATCGCCCTCGGCCAGCCGTGGGGAGGCGATCCACCACAGGCCGACGGCCAGGCCCGCCACGAGGACCACGGTCAGCCCGGCCAGGGCCCAGCGCATCACGGCCCGATTGCCGACTCTCAGCTTCCCGGCAGGCGGGAGATGTCCTGGATCGAGATCAGGATGACCAGGGCGATGAGCACGAGGAAGCCGGTGAAATAGATCAGCGCCTCGCGCTCGGCGGAGAGGCGGCGGCGGCGAACGGCCTCGATCAGCACGATGAGCACCCGTCCCCCGTCCAGCGGCGGGAAGGGCAGCACGTTGAGCACGGCCAGGTTGATCGAGAGCAGACCGATGAAGAACAGCTGGCTGACCAACGGCGCGTCCAGGAGACGGCCGGTCTGCTGTGCGATGCCGATGGGTCCGGCCACGTCGCCCGTCGGCGGTGCGAGGCCGAGCATGCCGGCAATCGCCCGGGCCAGCCCACCGGGGATCTCGGCCGCCACCCGGGCGGCGGTGACCGTCCCCTGGACCAGCGCATCGAGCGGGTCACTCGCAGCCGGCGGCCCCTGCCGGACATCATCGGATTCCCAACCAAAGCCCACGGCCCCGATCCCGGCCCGCTGTTCGTCCTCGGTGAGCACCCGGGGGGTGACTTCAACGTCAATCGCCGCGCCGTCGCGGACGATCTGTAGCGAGACCGGCTCGCCGGCCCGGCTGCGAATGTAGGTGGTGAGATCGGTCGAGAGCTCGAACGTCTCCCTGTCCGCGCCGACGATGACGTCGCCTTCCTGCAGGGCTCCGTCGGCGGGGCTGCCCTCCTGGATGCTGACCACGTTCAGCGGCCCGTGGTGCTCCGGCGTCAGTTGGCTCAGGGCCAGTGCGAACAGAAGGGCGCCCGCGACGAAGTTCATCGCCACGCCGGCCAGCAGCACCGCCAGGCGGACCGGGATCCGCCGCCGGCTGAGAGCGCCTTCCATGACCTTCTCGATGGCGGCGTCCGACAGGCCGCGAGTTCGGAGCCGCTCCACCTCGATGTCTCCGTCCTCGCCGAGCAGCTTCACGAAACCGCCAAGCGGGATCCAGTTCAGCGAGTAGCGGGTGCCGCGGAACACGACGGACGCGATCCGGGGCGGGAAACCGACCCCGAATTCCTGAACCGCAACCCCCGCCCACTTGGCGACCGCGAAGTGACCGATCTCGTGGACCAGCACCAGGATCACGATCAGCACCAGGAAGGCGATGAGGGTGGGCAGGAAGTCCATCAGGCGCGGACCTCCCGTCCAATTTCTGCGCTGAGGGCACCACGCACCTCGGCGTCCAGCTCGGTGATCTGGTCGGCCGTCGGCTCGGTGTCGTTCCCCCATCGGTCCACGGCCCGCTCCAGGGTCATGGCGATCTCGGGGAAGGACAGCGCGCCAGCCAGGAAGGCTGACACGGCCACCTCATCGGCAGCGTTGAGAACCGCCCCACGATTGCCGCCCGCTTCCGCCGCTGCTCGGACCACGGCGTATGCCGGGTACCGCGACGGCACGAGGGCGGCGAATTCAAGTGGCTCCCAGTCCTCGGGCGGCGCGGTGCGAGCCGGGCTCGCGTGGCGCTCCGGGTAGGACAGCGCGTACTGGATGGGAAGGCGCATGTCCGGCAGGCCGAGCTGGGCCTTGTACGACCCGTCGACGAACTCCACCAGGGAGTGCACAACGCTGCCGGGGTGGAGCACGGCCGCGATTCTAGGGTACGGCAGGTCATACAACCATCGGGCCTCGATGGCCTCGAAGGCCTTGTTGACCAGGGTCGCGGAGTCGATCGTGATCTTGGGCCCCATCTGCCAGGTGGGATGGGCCAGCGCCTCGGTTGGAGTCACGTGGGCCAGGTCCTCCGGCGCACGATCTCGGAACGGTCCGCCGCTGGCGGTGAGGATGAGACGCGCGACGTCTTCGATCCGTTCCCCGCGCAGGCACTGCCAGATGGCGGAATGCTCGCTGTCGATGGGCCGCAGCCAGTCCAGCCGCTCCCCGCCCAGACCGGACAACGCGTCGCGGACCAGATGTCCGCCTGTGACCAGCGCCTCCTTGTTGGCGAGCGCCACTCTGCGGCCGGCTCCGAGCGCGGCCAGGACCGCAGGGAGGGCCGTCATCCCCGTGGTCGCCACGACCACCACGTCAACCCCGTCAGTCGTCCCGAGCTGCTCCAGTCCGCCATCGGCCCAGCGTTCGCTCGCAAGATCGGCGGGGCGGCCGTCCGCGCACCAAGCCAGCGCGGCTGGGAATTCGCGGAGCTGGGCGTCGAATGCCGGATCGGCGTGGCCCGCGGCCAGGGCGACCAGCTTGTATCGGTCGGGTGCGGCCTGGACAACATCGATGGTCTGCCGGCCAATGGAGCCGGTCGAGCCGAGCAGAGCGATCCCGATCATGGCGCGATCCACATGCCTCCCAGCACCACCGCGAACGCGATCAGGGTCGGCGCCGCGAAGAGTAGGGAGTCCACCCGGTCGAGCATCCCGCCATGGCCGGGGAAGAGGGTGCCCGAATCCTTGCGGTCCGCGGCTCGCTTGAGGAGCGACTTGGCGAGGTCCCCGGCCTGGGCAATCGCGGCAGTCACGGCTCCGGTTAGCAGACCGATGAGCAGCGGCAGATCGACCAAGAGCCAACCGAGCGCGGCCGTGACCAGCGCCGCAACGACGATGCCACCGACGAAACCCTCGACCGTCTTGCTGGGGCTGACGGTGGGATGGAGCTTCCTCCGACCGACAGCCCGACCGATGAAATAGGCGCCCGTGTCACAGCTCCACACCAGCCCGAACAGGATGAAGAGCCACCCGGTTCCCGCTTCCATTCCGAAGGTGAATAGGGAGCTGGTGGGAGGTGCCAGGTGCCCGACCGCGGCCAGCATCGGGCCGAGGAGGCCGAGCCAGGCCACTGCGAACACCGAGCCCATCCATGCCTGCAGACCGATCCGTGGGTCTGCATTGCGCAGAGCTGCGCTTGCGAGACCGATGACGGCGACGATGAAAATCGCCAAGGTCAGACCGAGGTTCGGTAGTACCTGCACGGACGCGCCCAGGAACAGCGGGACCGCTGCGTACTGAAGACCGATGAGCGCCCACGCAGCGACCAGCAGGCCCGCGGCGTAAGTGGTGCCGCGGGGGACCGTCCAGCCGGCGGCATTCAGCAGCTCGATGGCCTCGCCGAGTGCCAGGGCCACGACCAGGAGCACCCCGAGGCTGAGCCACGGTTCGCGGAACCACGCGACGACCAGCACGAGGGGGATGAGGACGATGGCCGTCAGAACTCGGGTGCGGAGCACCGTGATCAGCCCCCGAACCGACGATGGCGGCCCGCGTACTCCTCCAGGGCGGCGTCCAGGTCCGCCGGGGTGAAGTCCGGCCACAGCCGATCGGAAACGACCAGCTCGGCGTAGGCGCCCTGCCACAGCAGGAAGTTGCTGGTCCGATACTCCCCGCCGGTCCGGATGATGAGGTCGGGGTCCGGCTGGCCGGCGGTGTACAGCCGCTCGGCGAGCGCGGCCTCGTCGATGTCGGACGGCGCCATGCCCGCGGCCACGAGGGCACGGACGGCGTCGATGATCTCGGAGCGCCCCGAATAGTTGAACGCGATGTTCAGGCGCATCTTCGTCCCACCTCGTGTGCGCTCCTCGGCGTCGCGGATCGATCGCTGCACATCGGAGGGCGCCTCATGCAGCCGGCCGATGACGTGGACCGAGACACCCTGCGCGATGAGCTCGTCGGTGTGCTGGCGCACGGCGCTGTCGACCAGTGAGAACAGCCCGTTGACCTCGTCCTGGGTCCGCGTCCAGTTCTCGCGGCTGAACACGTACAGGCTGAGGACCTCGATGGCGCGGTCGGGTGCGTGCCGGACGACCGGCACGATGGCCTCTACGCCCTGGACGTGGCCGGCAATCCCCGGCAGGCCGCGCGCCGCCGCCCAGCGGCGGTTGCCGTCCATGATGATCGCGACATGGCGCGGGCCCTGGCCCTCGGATTCCGACGCGGTCAGACCTCCATGATCTCCGCTTCTTTACGGTCGCCGCGCGCCTCGGCCATCTCGACGAATCCATCGGTCAGCTTCTGCAGGGCCTCGAGCTCGCGTCGCTCTTCGTCCTCGCCCAAGTCCCCGGCCTTCAGGGCCTTCTTCAGCTCGTCCGCCGCGTCGCGTCGGAAGTTTCGGATCTCGACGCGCGCCTCCTCCAGCCGGCGCCGGACCTGGCGCACCAGCTCGTGACGCCGCTCCTCGGAGAGTGGCGGCACGTGGAGGCGGACCACTGTGCCGTCGACGTTGGGCACCAACCCGATGTCGCTGCGGGTGATGGCCTTCTCGACCGCGGGCAGGGCATTCCTATCCCAGGGCTGGATGACGATCAGGTGGGGGTCTGGGGTCGAAATCCCCGCCAGCTGGTTGAGCGGCGTGGACGTCCCGTAGTAGTCAACCGTGATGCGCTCGACCAGCGTGGTCGACGCGCGTCCCGTCCGGATGCCCGCGAAGTCGCGCTCCATGGCCTCGACCGCTCGCTGCATCTTGGGTTCGATCGTGCGCAGGGCCTCGTGGCTCACGCTGGTACCTCGTCGCTGATGAGGGTTCCGATGGGCTCCCCGTGCAGGGCGCGCAGGATGTTGCCCACCACGGTCATGTCGAACACGACGATCGGCATCCGATTGTCCATCGCCAGGCTGACCGCCGTGGCGTCCAGGGCCTGGAGTCGGTTGGCGAGGACCTCGGTGTAGCCGATCTGCGCATACCGCCTGGCGGCCGGCTCGCGCTCCGGGTCGGCGTCGTAGACGCCGTCCACCCGGGTGGCCTTGAGGATGACGTGCGCGCCGATCTCCACGGCCCGCAGGGTGGCGGCCGTATCGGTCGTGAAATACGGGTTCCCGGTGCCCGCCACCAGGATCACGACCCTGCCCTTCTCCATGTGGCGGATCGCGCGACGCCGGATATAGGGCTCGCAGATCTCGTTCATGGCGATCGCGCTCATGACGCGTGTCGGGGCCCCGGCCTGCTCCAGGGCGTCCTGCAGCGCGAGGCCGTTCATCACCGTGGCCAGCATCCCCATGTAGTCCGCGGTCGACCGATCCATACCGGTGGCCGCCGCGGACAGCCCGCGGAAGATGTTGCCCCCGCCGACCACGATGGCGACCTGGATGCCGTCCGCGTGGGCCCGTGCCGTCTCCCCGGCGATCCGGCGCGCGACGCCGGGATCGATCCCGTACGGGCGGTCACCCATCAGCGCCTCGCCCGACAGCTTGATGAGCGCCCGTCGGGCCCCGTCCTGGCCGGCCGCTGGCTGCGCGCTCATACGCCTGGCGGTTGCGGGTCCGAGTCGCCGTCCAGGGCAGTCTCCCCCACTGCCATGCGCGCAAATCGGGCAACGCGAATGTTCTCCCCCAGGACCGAGATCTTCTCGGTGATGAGATCGCCGATGCGCCGATCCGTGTCGCGATACGGCAGCTCCACCAAACAGACCGATTCGAACCACTTGTCGAGCTTGCCCTGCACGATCTCGTCTGCCCGGTCTGCGGGGGCTCCACTTCCCAAGGCATCGGCCGAGAACTTCTCCCGTTGGGCCGCCACGACCTCCCCCGGCACGTCGTCGCGGGACACCCACTGCACTCCATCGGCGCCGGCTACGTGCAGGGCCAGCTCGCGGGCCAGGCGCTGAAAGTCATCGGTCCGGGCCACAAAATCGGTCTCGCAGTTCAGCTCGAGCAGGGCGCCCAGTCGCGACCCGTGGTGGATGTAGGCGGCGATCACGCCCTCGCGCGCCACCCGATCGGCCTTCTCGCGGGCCGTGGCCAGCCCCTTCTCACGAAGGAAGGCAACGGCCGCATCCACGTCACTCCCGGACGCCTCGAGGGCGCGCTTGCAGTCCATCATCCCGGCCCCGGTCCGCTCGCGAAGGGCCTTGATCTCGGCCGGGCTGACCATCGGTTTGGTGTCCATGCTCAAGCCGGCTCCTCGACGCCCTCTTCGGCGCCTTCGCCTTCCAGGCCCTCATCGAACTCGATGCTCGCCGCTCGGCGTGCGCGGGCGCGTCGCTCGGTCTCCTCGTCCTCTTCGGGCTCCGGCTCGAAGACCAGTGCCTCGCCAGACGCGAGCGCGGCGCTGTAATCGGCGTCCGGACCCAACGCCGCCTCGTCGACGGGCGGCAAGGCCTCGACCTGCTCCATCTCCTCATCGATGCGGGCCTGGCGCTCGGCCGCTCCGGCGATGCAGGCATCGGCCACCAGGGCGCACAACAGACGGACCGATCGGATGGCGTCGTCGTTGGCGGGGATCACCCAGTCGATGAGGTCTGGGTCGCAGTTGGTGTCGGTGATGGCAACGACCGGGATCTCGAGGCGGCGCGCTTCGCGGACCGCGATCACCTCACGATGGGGATCCACCACGAACACCGCACCGGGCAGCCGACGCATGCGGCGGATGCCGCCCATGGCCTGGTTCAGGCGCTCGATCTCCTCGGTGAGCTTGCCGGCTTCCTTCTTCGTGAGCCGTTCGAACTCGCCGGCCTCGCGCCGCGCCTCGAGCGCCTCGAGGCGCTGAATGCGGCGCTTGATGGTCATGAAGTTCGTGAGCAGGCCGCCCAGCCAGCGCGTGTCCACGTAGTGCTGGCCCGCCCGGGTGGCTTCCTCGCGGACGGCTTCCTGGGCCTGCTTCTTGGTCCCCACGAACAGGACCGATTCGCTGCGACGGGTCGTGTCTCGAATGAACTCCAGCGCCGCGTCGAGGCGCGACACCGTCTGGGCCAGGTCGATGATGTGGATCCCGTTGCGCTCGGCGAAGATGTACTCGCGCATCTTGGGATTCCAACGGCGGGTCTGATGTCCGAAGTGGACACCCGCCTCGAGCAGTTGCTTCATGGTGGCGACCGCCATCACGTTCCTCCGGTTATGTGCCTCGGCCTCCGTCGCGTTCGCATCGGTCCACCCGTCAAAGCAGGACGGGCACCGCGGACCTGCGAATCAGAAGGCCTGTGAGATAGATCGGCCGGCTCGGTGACCCGGGCCGGACCTGTTTCGAGTATAGCAGGCAGCTGTCCCTCCGCCTGGCGAACGGGTCTCCAGGATCACGCAACGGTACCGAAGTACCCCGCACCCCACCACATCGGCCATTGAACCCCTCCGGTTGACGGTCGAGCATCCGTTGGCTGATACCCCTGGAGGGAACGATGCCTCGATTCGCCCGAACCCGGTGTACGCTCGCCGGCAGCCTCCTCGCCCTGGTCATGCTGGCGTCAGTCGCCACTCCGGTTGCAGGGGGTGACGACCTCATCGTGCAGCCCGGCGACACGTTGTGGGACATCGCGCTCGAGCACGGAACCACGGTCGCGGCTCTGGCCGCTCTGAATGCCCTGACCGATCCGGGGTTCATCCAGGTTGGTCAGCGCATCCTTCTTCGGCCTCCAACCCCACCTGCGGCGGCGCCACCCCCAGCGCCGGCCGCGCCCATAGTTCACGTCGTCGAGCCGGATCAAACCTTGTGGGCCATCTCGTTGCAGTACGGCACTACGGTGGCCGCCCTGGTGGAGCTCAACCAGATCGCCAATCCGTCGCTCATCCGGATCGGGCAGGCGCTTGCGATACCGCAGCCTGCGGCCGTATCGGTCACCTCCCCGCAGACCCCGGCTACGGTCCCGGTCGTGCAGCCCCAGGTCCACGTGGTGCAGGCGGGCGAGACGCTGTGGGCCATCTCGCGCAGCTACGGGGTGACCCTGCAAGCCCTGGTGGACGCCAACCTGCTGGCCGATGCCTCGTTCATCCGAACCGGCCAGAGCCTGGTGATTCCGGGCCTGTCGACCGCGGCCACCTGGGATCCGAGTGTTGTCACCACCGCGAGCATGCCGCCTGACATGGCGGCCAAGGTTGCGCAGCGAACGGAGGCCCGCGCCCTGCTCTTGGATGCCGCGAACGAGTTCGGCGTCGCAGGCCCCTTCGTCCTGGCGGTGTCGTGGCATGAGTCCGGGTGGCAGACCGGCGTGATGTCGTTTGCCGGGGCGGTGGGCCTCATGCAGCTCGTGCCCGACACCGCGGATTGGGTGGCCGGTTCCATGCTGGGTGAAGCCCCCGCCGTCGACGATCCGCGGTGGAATGCCCGGGCCGGCGTCCGGCTCCTGAGCTTCTATCTGAACCGATACCAGGGCGACAAGGCCCGGACCCTGGCTGCCTACTTCCAGGGCATGAGCTCGGTCGACGAGATCGGGATCCTGCAGTCCACCCAGCCGTACATCGACTCGATCCTGGCCCTGGAGCAGATCTTCAGCCGCTGAGCGGCCCCGCGACGAGCAGGAGTCAGGCCTCTCCGACCGACGAGAGTCGCGTCAGGCGCCACGTTCGAGGACGAGGCCCGGGTTCCACGGCCACCAGGTCGACCCGAAGGCCCACGTGACGGATCGCCGCACTGCGCGCAAACGTGGTCAGGGCGGAGCTGACGCGCCGCAGGTGACGGGGCCGCAGCGAAGCGAGCGGGTCGCCCGCGCGGCCCGAGCGGCGGAGCCGCACTTCGACGCCCACCAGGCAACGCTCGTTGTCGAGCGCGACAAGATCGACTTCGCCCTCGGGCGACCGATATCGGGTGGCGAGGATTTGCCAGTCGTGGCTCGCCAGCCATTCGGCGACCGCGCGTTCGGCTGCTCGCCCCAGGTCGTGACGAGGGTCGGCCACGACCCTCAGTCCCCGTCGAGTTCGAACGGGCCCTCTTCGAACGTATCGTCGTCAACCAGCGGCAGATCGGCGAATTCCAGGTCCAGCGGGAGTTGGACACCGGCCAGGAGCATCCGAATGGGCGCAAACGAGCGCCGATGCCATTCGCACGGGCCTTCACGCACAAGAGCGGCGTAGTGGCGCCGCGTTCCGTATCCCTTGTGACGCCCAAACCCGTAGGCGGGAAACCGGGCCTCCATCTCGTCGCAGATCCGGTCCCGGGTGACCTTGGCCACGATCGAGGCGGCGGCGATGGAGGCCGATATCGCGTCCCCATCGATGATGGCGCGCTGCGGATAGGCCGCCTCGCGAATCGTCAACGCGTCGATCAGCAGGTGGTCGGGTTGCTCGGGAAGATGGTGCAACGCTTCCCGCATCGCCAGGCGGGTGGCTTCCAGGATGTTGATGCGGTCGATGGTCTCGACCTCGATGCAGCCCACCCCGATGCCGTCGGCGCGTGCCACGATCTGCTCGTACAGGGCCTCCCGGCGGGCCCGGGTCAGGACCTTGCTGTCGCGTAGTCCGCGGATCCGCGGGCGCGCGGGCAGCACGACGGCCGCCGCCACCACCGGTCCCGCCAGCGAACCGCGACCGACCTCATCGAGACCCGCGATACGCCGGAAACCGGCACGGCGGAGCTCGTATTCGTGACTCAGGTGGGCGTCGCGGGGTCGGCGGACGGGGCGCCGGCGAGCGGTGAGGGCCAGGGCCCCGGCGCTCATCGGCTCAGCGCGTGGGGCGACGCTCGCGGAGCGTGGCAGCCTTGCCGATCCGGCCGCGGAGGAAATAGAGCTGGGCACGACGCGCGACTCCGTGGCGGACGACCTCGATCTTGTCGACGCGAGGCGCATGGACCGGGAAGGTACGCTCGACTCCCACGCCGCTGCTGATGCGACGCACGGTGATCGTCTGGTTCAAGCCGCCGCCGCGCATGCGCATGACGGTCCCTTCGAAGACCTGGATCCGCTCGCGGTTGCCTTCGACGACCTTGACCGAGACGCGCACCGTGTCACCGGGCGCTATCTGGGGAATGTCCCGGAGCTGCTCGCGTTCCAGCTCCTGGATGGGATCCATGATTGCGATCCTCGATTACCGCCGGCTCACCGCCGGATTTTGGGCTGACGCAACGCCGCGACCGCCGAGGCGGCCGCGAACGGACGGGAGTATAGCAGCGCATGGGGTTGCCCCCATCGGGCGCCAGACTGCCACCGCCGCGTCAGTCATCGGTCAGTGGCCTCTGTCGCCGCAGTCGCTCGACCTCCCGGCGGTCCGCATCGGTCAGGGGCGCACCCTCGAGCAGGTCCGGCCGTCGTTCGACGGTGCGGCGCAGCGCCTCGCTCCGTCGCCAGCGTTCGACCTCGGCGTGGTGCCCGGATAGGAGGACGGATGGCACTCGCTCACCCTCGAACTCCTCGGGTCGCGTGAACTGCGGATGCTCAAGCAGGCCGGCGGCGAAGGAGTCGCCGGCGGCCGAATCGGGATCGATCACCCCGGGCACGAAGCGGCTCACTGCGTCGATGACGACCAAGGCGGCGAGCTCGCCGCCGGTGAGGACGTAGTCGCCGATGCTCACTTCGCGGTCCACCATGCTCCGCACCCGCTCGTCGAAGCCCTCGTAGCGCCCGCAGACCAGGGCCAGCCGCGGCTCGGCGGACAGCTCCCGAGCCAGCGCGTCGTTCAAGCGCTCCCCAACCGGGTCCAGGAGGACGACCGGCACGCCCGCTTCGCGCAGGGGTTTGATGGCCGCCGCCAGGGGCTCGGGCCGGAGGATCATCCCGGCGCCCCCGCCGTAGGGGGTGTCATCCACAGACCGATGTCGCCCGATGCCGTGCTCTCGCAGGTCGTGCAGCGCCACCGAGATCACGCCACGCTCCACCGCCCGGCCGAGCACCCCGCTGGCCAGGACGGGAGCGAACAGGTCTGGGAACAGCGTGACGACCTCGAACCGCAGGGTCGGCTCCATGGTTGGTTCCGTGGGCACGGGTCAGGCCTCCTCGAGCCACTCGGCCGGATCGCGGATCGTCATCCGACCCTGACCCAGGTCGATCTCCAGCACGACCGATCGGAGCGCTGGGACCAGGAGCTCGGCGTCCTCCCCGACGACCCGATAGACCTCATTGGCGCCTGCCCGAAAGACTTCCTCCAGCCGACCCAGGGAGCGACCATCGGAATCGATCACCTCGAGGCCCTCGAGCTCGTGCCACCAGTAGGTACCGGCCGGAAGCTCAGCAGGGGCCTCGGGTGCCGACAGATGCCGGCCAATGAGCGCCGTCGCCGCCGAGCGGTCGCTGACGCCGTCGAGCCGGAGAACCGGGCCGTGCCGTGAGGAGCCGACCTGCGTGATGCGGCGTGGCGCCGTCTCTCCCTCCACCAGGACGAAGGCGCCGGCCGTCAACCGATCCGGGACGTCGGTCAGGACCATGACCCGCAGGTCCCCCTCCAGCCCGCGGACGCCCATCACCCGGGCGACCGCGAGCGGATCACTCGTGGGCGACGATGTCGAGCTCGACATGCCGGCCGTCCCGCGCGCCCATGACGCGCAGCAGGCTCCGAATCGCGTTGGCGATCCGGCCGTCGCGGCCGATGACTCGACCCATGTCGCGTTCGTCCACGACCAGTGTCAGGGTGACCTCGTCCTCGCCTTCGTCGACGTCCACCTCGACCGCGTCAGGATGGTCGACCAGGGACCGAGCGATGTACTCCAAGAACGCCTTCATGACTCGTCCCGCTCCCCTTCGGCCTTGGTCTCATCGGGGGCCTCGCTGCTGTCTTCCGCGGCTTCGGCGTCTGTTTCGACAACGCCCTCCGCGACCGGCTCAGGCTCCTCCCCAGCTTCGGGCGCGGGCTCGGAGACTGCCTCGGCCTCGGCTGCGGCCGCAGGTTCGACTTCGGCCTCGACGCCAGCGTCGCCGCTCTCCTGTGCTGCGGCTCCCAGTGCGCTCTCAGCCGCCGGTTCGCTCGCGCTTTCCACGGAAGGAGCTTCCGCGGTGGACTCAGCCGCAGCTTCTTGGGTCGCGGTTGCCTCGGCCGCCGGCTCCTCCGCGGCCTTCTTGGCGCGCGCGCCGCGACGCGGCTTGTCAGGCGTCTGCTCGGCAGCCGGCTTCGCCTGCCGCAGGGTAGGCCCGGCAGCGGCAACCTTGATCAGTCGCTGGACTGCGGCCGACGGTCGGGCACCGCGCGCGACCCAGTTGGCGATTCGCTCGTCTTCGAGCTTGATCGTGATCGGATTTGTGAGCGGGTTGTAGTAGCCCAGGATCTCCAGCGCGCGTCCGTCTCGGGCACGGCGACTGTCAATCGCGATGACCCGATACGCGGGCCGCCGAGTGGCACCCACTCGGGTCAACCGGATATGAACGGCCAAATGAGGGTTCCTTCCGTCGGTGGAGCTTGCAAGCGCCGCGGCAGGATGCCATGAAGGGCTGACGAAGGGCCGGGCGCCGCGACAGGATAGCGCACCGAGTGAGGACCCGTGATCAGCGCCTCTTCAAGCGAGGCAATGATCCCGGTCGCGCGCCCGCGCTGCCGAGCTGCCGGAACACCCTCTGCATCTCGTCGAACTGGCGGAGCAGGCGATTCACGTCCGCCACGCTGGTGCCACTTCCGGCCGCGATCCGGCGGCGGCGCCCAGCCTTGATGAGGTGGGGCTCGCGGCGTTCGGCGGGGGTCATGGAGTCGATGATGGCCTCCACCCGGCGCAGCTGCCCCTCGTCGACCGCGGCCTGCGCGGCACCGGCGAACCCCGATGCGCCCGGGATCAGCTGGACCAATTGGTCGATCGGCCCCATTCGCTTGACCTGCTGGATCTGGCTCCGGAAATCCTCGAGAGTGAAGCGCGACTCCATCAGGCGCTGAGCCGCACGCTCGGCTTCGGCGCGGTCCATGCCCTCCTCGGCGCGCTCGACGAGGGTCACGATGTCCCCCATACCGAGGATCCGCTGCGCCAGCCGGTCGGGATGGAACGCCTCCAGCGCGTCCGTCCCCTCTCCGGTTCCGACGTAGGCGATCGGGACGCCGGTCACGCTGCGGATGCTGAGCGCGGCTCCACCGCGGGCGTCGCCGTCCATCTTGGTCAGGACCAGGCCGGTCAGTGGCAGTCTGGCGTGGAACGTCTCCGCGACCCGGACCGCGTCCTGGCCGGTCATCGCATCTACGACCAGGAGCGACTCTGCGGGTTGGAGCGACCGGACGAGGCCTTCCAACTCGGCCATCATCGGGCCATCGACGTGCTGGCGGCCGGCCGTGTCCACGATGAGCACGTCCTCACCATGATGCCGGGCCCGGTCGACCCCGGCTTCCACGATCGCCAACGGCGGCGTCCCGGTCGCCCCGGTCACGACCTCGATGCCGATCTGTGCTCCGAGCCGGACGAGCTGTTCGACCGCGGCCGGCCGATAGACGTCGGCGGCCACCAGCAGCGGGTGATGTCCGTCGCGCCGAAGCCGCGCCGCGAGCTTGGCGGCGGTGGTCGTCTTTCCGGAGCCCTGCAATCCAACGAGCAGGATGACCGAGGGGGCGGGCGGGCCGATCTGGAGGACATGACGCTGCCCGCCCAGGATCTCGATCAGCTCGTCGTGGACGAGCTTGACGACCTGGTGGCCGGGCCGGACACGATCCAGGACCGCCGCGCCCAGAGCCTGCTCACGCACGCGCGCGACGAACGTCTTGACCACCCGGAAGTGGACGTCGGCCTCCAGGAGGGCGAGGCGCACGCCGCGCAGGGCGTCGTCCAGGTCCGCCTCGGTCAGCCGCGCCTGGCCCCGCAGTCGCGCGGAAATGTCCTGGAGGCGAGCCGACAGGGTTTCGAACATCACATGCCCCTTGATCAGGCTGCCATCAGCCAGTTGAGGTACGCATCAGGATCAAATGGCGCCAGGGCATCCAGCTCCTCGCCAAAGCCGGTGAATACGATGGGGATCCCGAATCGGTCGACGATGGCCACCGCCACGCCACCCTTGGCCGTTCCGTCCAGTTTGGCCAGCACGATCCCGGTCACGCCGGCGTCCGACAAGAAGGACGCCGCTTGAGAGAGTCCGTTCTGGCCGGTGGTCGCGTCCATCACGAGCAGAACGTGGCGCGGCTGATCGGACAGCTGGCGCGAGATCACGCGCCGGACCTTGGCCAGCTCGGCCATGAGATCGCGTGCGGTCTGCAGTCGGCCGGCGGTGTCCACGATCACGACGTCGGTGCCGCGAGCGACCCCGGCCGCCACCGCGTCGAATGCCACCGCCGCGGGGTCGGCGCCCGGCCGCTGCGCAACGACTGCCACACCCAGCCGGTCCCCCCACAGCCGGAGCTGTTCCACGGCGCCAGGCCGGTACGTGTCGGCCGCCGCCAAGAGGACGCTCCGACCCTCCTTCTGGTACCGAGCCGCCAGCTTGGCCGCGGTGGTCGTCTTGCCGCTCCCGTTGACGCCCACGACCAGGATCACGGAGGGGGCCGGACCAATCTCGAAGGGCTGGACCGGGACACGCGCCAACCGGTCGCGCAGCTCCCCGGCGATGGCGGCGCCGGCCGATTGCCCCCCAGAGGTCCGCTGTCGGGCGGCTGTGACGACCTCGGCCGCGAGCCGTGGTCCCAGGTCGGCCGCAACCAACGCTTCCTCAGCGGCCTCCCAGGCAGCGTCGCTGGGCTGCGCATCGACGCCCAGGGCCGCGCGGAGGCGGTCTCCGAGCCCGGAGCCGAGTCGGGACATGGCCGGCATCGGTCAGGCGCTGACCTCGACGGGCAGATCGGCCAGCTTGAGGGAGAGGACGCGGCTGACGGCCGCATCGGTCATCGTCACCCCGTAGATCGTGTCGGCCGTCTCGATCGTGGCCCGGTTGTGGGTGATGACCACGAAGTCGATCGTCTCGGCCAGGCGTCGGAGGGCGTCCGCGAAACGGGTGATGTTGGCCTCGTCGAGGGCCGCGTCCACCTCGTCCAGGATGCAGAACGGGACCGGGTTCACGCTCAGCATGGCGAACAGGAGGGCCACCCCGGCCAGGGCCCGCTCGCCGCCGGACAGCATGGCCAGCCGCTGGAGGCGCTTGCCCGGCGGGCGCACGGCGATCTCGATGCCCCCGGGCGCCTCGCTTTCCGCGTCCTCGGTCAGCTCCAAAGTCGCGCTCCCGCCCGCGAACAGGAGGCGGCAGTACTCGTCAAAGCGTTGACCGATGGCCGCAAAGGCGGCCTGGAACTGCTGGGCGATGTCCTGGTCCAAGCGCGTGATCAGCGCCTCGGTGGACTCGGTGGCTGCCCGCAGGTCCGTCTCCTGGGCGCTGAGCTCCTCCAGTCGCGCCGATAGCTCGCGGTGCTCCTCGATGGCGAACGGGTTGACCGATCCGATCTGCTGCAGGGTCCGTCGGGTCTTGCGCATGGCTTCCGCCAGCTCGTCGTCGGGCAGGCTGGCGGGAGCCGGATCCTCGTCGGCGGGTGCCGCGGCGGTGGCATCCGTCGCGTCTGCGGCGCTCACGGCGCTTTCCACTACCTCGGGAATGCCCTCGAGGGACAGCTCGCGCTCACGATCCAGACCGGCGAGGGCTTCCTCCAGGCGCGACACCTCGGCCACGACCTGTTGCTGAGCGCTTTCGAGCTCGGCCAGGCGGCCGGCTCCACCACTGAGGTGCCGTTCGGCGTCGAGGAGGCGCTCTCGTTCCGCGGCCTGCGATTCATCCGCCTGGGATCGGGCCGTGGCGGCTCCTTCCTCGGCGGCACGGGCCGCGACCAGGGTGGCTGACGACTCGCTGATGGCGATCGCCAATGCCGATCGGTCCTGGGTGAGGCGCGCCACGCGCTGCTCCAGCTGGTCTCGGCGCTCGGCCAGGCGCGCCAGCGCCGAGCGGCGGTCTCCCGTCATCGCGTCGCGCTCGTCCGCGGCCACGACCGCGCGCTGCCAGGCGTCTCGGGCCGTGTCTCGGTCGGCCGCGGCGGCATCCCGCCGGTTGCGCGCCGCCTGCCTCACGGCGTCCAGCCGTTCGAGCTCGCCGTCGAGATCGGTGCGTGGGGCCCGGGCGACGCCAGCCTCAGGGATTGCCACAAGTTCCGACCGCAGCGCGTCCCTGCGGGTCGTCATACGCGCTACCCGGGCATCCGCCGCGGCACCGTCTTCCTCGGCCTGACGGCGCCTGACACGCGCGGCCTCGACGGCGGCCACGGCCGCGTCGGCCGCCGCGCCGGCTCGTTCACCAGCGTCCCTGGCCTCAGCGGTCCGGCGGCGCGCCGATTCCAGGTCGGCCTCGAGCTCGAGCTTCCGGGTCGTCAGCTCGGCCAGGCGGGCTGCGCGGCTGGGACGGGGTTGTCCCGTGTCGGCTCGGCCCCGCACCGTGATCACGCCCCGCGAATCGGCCACGTCTCCTGACAGCGTGACGGCCGCCCAGCCGTCCGGCAGGCGCGCCCAGCCTTCGAGCAGGGCATCCAGGTCCGGCGCCACCGCAGTGCGATGCAGGACATCGGCCCCGGCCCGGACGCCAAGCAGCTCGGCCAGCGTCTGGGTGGCACCGACGGCCTCCAGGGCTGCTGAACGGCCCGCCGGAACCCCGTTCGCAGCCCGCAAGAGATGCGCCTCGCCCGAGCTGTCCTCCAGGTCCAGGTTGATCCCCGGGCGCCAGAGAAATGCCCGGTCGACGTCACCCAACAGGGCCTCGACCGCGGATGCGGCCTGAGGAGGGACCGACTGCAGTCCGTCTCGGAGGGCAGCCCAACCACCCGCGCGCAGCCGCTCAACCAGGTCGTTGGCCGGATCGTCGCCACGGGCCGCCAGCTCCGCGAGCCCGGCGCTGACGCGCGCGGCTCGTTCTTCGAGCTCGGCCAGCGCGACCGCGGCGTGGGTCGCCTCGGCGGCTGCGCTCTCTCGCTGGGCGATGGCGCGCGTCGACCGATCTACCGCCTGCTCCAGGTCAGCGGCCGCCGTCCGGCGCGCCTCGGTGAAGCCGGCCGCTGCCTCCGCGGCGGCTGCGCTTTCGTTTTCGATGGCAACCAGCTCGCCTTCCAGCTGCGTTCGGCGCGCGGCGGCTGAGGCGTGAGCCGCAGCCTGGGATCCTGCCTCCGCCAGCCGATCGGCCTCGCGCCCCCGGAATGCGGCCAGCGCTTCCTCGCTTGCCAGGAACTCTGCGTCCGCCGCCGCGGCACGATCGGCCGCCGCGCGCCATTGCGCCTCCGCGACCGATGCGCTGTCCCGCGCCAGGTCGGCCGCCTCCGGCCCCCGAGGGACCGCTTCGGCGGTCGCCTCCCCGGCTTCGGCCCTCAGGTCGGCGAGCTCGCGCTGCGCGCGATCGACCTCGGCCGCCAGGTCGAGGTCACGTTCGACAAGAGAGTCGTGGCGGCCCTCGGCCCGGATCACCGCTTCGCGGGCTGATTCCCACTCCGTCGCCGCGCGACGACCTTCCCGCTCTCCGGCCCAGTAGCGCTCCTCCGCATCGGCCACCGCCTGGCGTCCCGCGGCCTGCTGGGCGCGCTCGGACTCGAGGTCCGCCGCCACCGCCGCAGCCCGTCGCCGCGCCTCGCCCAGGCTCGCCTGCAGCGCCTGGCCCCGGCGACCGTGATGCTCGACCACGAGCGCCCGCGCGCGAGCCCCCAATCGGTCATGCGCCTCCTGGTGCTCGGCCTGAAGGGCCAGACGCCGGACCTGGGGCCGGAGCTCGCGGACGAGGTCCGAGACCCGCGTCAGGTTGTCGCGTGCCCGGCCCAGGCGCGAAAGCGCCTCGTTGCGCCGGACCTGGAGCGACTTGACGCCGGCTGCCTCCTCGAACAGCTGCCGCCGCTCGTCGGGCCGCAGCGACAGGGCGGCGTCCACCGTGCCCTGCCCGACCACCACCAGCTCGTTGGCCCCCAGCCGCCCCGCGGCCAGCAGCTCGACCACGTCGCGCAACCGGGCTCGTGACCCGTTGATCAGGTACTCGGGATCACCGGACCGATACGCGCGCCGGGTGATGGTCACCGACTCGAACGCGATCGGCAGCCACCCGTCGTGGTTGTCGAGGGTCAGGGTGACCTCGGCCATGCCGATCGGCCGGCGCGCCTCGGATCCCGCGAAGATGACGTCATCGGCCCGCCTGGTCCGGAGGGATCGGTTCGACTGTTCGCCCAGCACCCAGCGGATCGCATCGGCCATGTTGCTCTTGCCGCTGCCATTGGGGCCGATGACGGCCGTGACGCCAGGCTCGAACGTGAAGCGCGTCGGCTCCGCGAAGCTCTTGAAGCCGTGCAGGCGCAGCTCCTGCAGCCGGCTCACCCGCTGCCTCCGGCAAGCTGGTCAAGCGCCGTGCGGGCCGCCTCTTCCTCCGCCCGCTGCCGGCTGCTGCCCCGGCCGAAGGCCATTCGATCGGTGCCGACCAGGACTTCGACCGTGAACTGCTGGGCGTGGGCCGGTCCCTGCGAATCGACGAGCAGGTACGTCGGGCGTGTGCCGCGGTGCCGTTGGCTCCACTCCTGGAGGCGGCTCTTGGCTGATTTCGGGGCGTCCGTGTCGGTGGCGGGCGCCAGCCGCGTGGCCAGCAGCGGCGCGAAGGCCGCCTCGGTGGGCTTCAGTCCCTCGCTGAGGAAGACGGCGCCGACCAACGCCTCGAAGGCGGCTGCCAGGAGAGACGGCCGACGGGCGCCTCCGCCCTCCAGCTCGCCGCGCCCCAGCAGGAGGTGCTGGTCGAGGGACAGGTCCTGCGCCAGGCTGGCGAGGGCCGACCGGTTCACCAGTGATGCGCGATGAGCGGTCAGGTCCCCCTCATCGGCGTCCGGAAATCGAGCGTACAGGAGCCGACTGGCGATGAGCCCCAGCACGGCATCTCCGAGGAACTCGAGGCGCTCGTTGTTGCCGGATACCCGGCCCGGGTTCTCATTCGCATACGAGGCATGGACGAATGCCTGGCCGATGGCGTCTGGGTCGTGAAGGGCGATGCCGAGTCGCTCACCCAGCTCGTGGATGGTGGGTGAGGTCACGGGGGAAGCCTACTGCTGGCGTTCCTCGATGTACTCGACGGCGTCGGAGACCTTCTGGATCTTCTCGGCGTCCTCGTCCGAGATCTCCATGCCGAACTCCTCTTCGAGGCTCATGATGAGCTCGACCAGGTCGAGCGAGTCGGCGTTCAGGTCCTCGACAAATGCCGCCTCCGGCGTCACATCGTCTTCTTCGACGCCGAGCTGCTCAACGATGATCTTCTTGAGCCGCTCGAACGTGGTGCCGTCGGTCACCCTTCGTCTCCCTCAGGTGCGGGTCTGGCCACGCCTCGGAGGACGCCTCCGACGAGTCGAGCGGCCGAGTCCCCGGCGTAGGTTCGAGCGAGAGACACGGCGTCCCGGATCGTCCCACCGCTCGGAATCGCGGCGGAGTATAGCATCTCAAACAGGGCACTCCGGAGGATGGATCGTTCCACCCGACCGAGCTCCGCGACCGGGATTCGAGGGGCTCGCGCGGTGATTTCCGCGTCGAGTGCGACCTGGCGCCGGACGACGCCCATCACGATCGCGCGGGCGTGGTCGAGGACCGGCGGCTCGACCTCCCAATCGGCCGCCAGGCGCTCGACCGCAGCGTCCGCCTTCTGGGGTGGAAACTCGGCCTCGAACAGGGCCAGGAGTGCCAGGCGGCGGGCGCGAAGAGACGCCCGCTCGCGACGCGCCACGCTACGAAGCGGGCTCCACGGGAATCGCGGTCGTCTGATCCGGAGCCCCCTTCTGACCCGACGCGGCTGTCTCCTCCGAGGCGACCGGCGCGGCTGTCCCGTCGGCCTTGGCCGCGACGTCCCCGAACAGCCCCGGATGGCGACGGCTCCAGTCGGCGATCACGGCCGGCATGTCCGCCGCGGCGGCCTCGGAGCCGACGCGGATCGCGTTCTCGATCATCCGGGCCTTGGCTCGCCCGTGGGTCACGATGCTCACCCCGCGAACGCCCAGCAGCGGCGCTCCCCCGAACTGCTCGTAGTCGAACCGATGCCGGAGCCGATCGATGCCAGGCCGGAGGGCCAAGACCGCGATCGGCGCCACGGCGCCGCGAAGCAGATCCTCGCGGATGGACCGGAAGATGTAGGAGGTCAGTCCCTCGGTCAGCTTGACCATGACATTCCCGACGAACCCGTCACACACGACGACGTCCGCCACGTGACCGGCGAGGTCGTGCGGCTCGACGTTGCCGACGAAGCGCAGATCCGAGGCCTGGAGCCGCAGGTAGGCCTCGCGGGTCAGCGCATCCCCCTTCTCCGGCTCCTCCCCGATGTTCAGCAGCGCGACGCGCGGCGACGGCACGTGCAGGACGCGCTCGGCGTACAGCGACCCCATCGCCGCGAACTGGACCAGGTTGTGCGGCCCGGAGTCGACGTTGGCCCCCACGTCGAGCAGGACGAGGGGGCCCGACGGGGTCAGGAAGTAGGCGGGCAGGGCGGGACGGTCGATTCCCTCCAGGCGACCGAGGCGGAAGATCGCGGCGGCCAACGTCGCGCCGGTGGAGCCGGCGCTGACGACCGCATCGGCGGCGCCATCCCGGACCAGGTCGGTGGCGACCCGGATCGACGACGAGCGGCGCCGGATGGCGGCGGCGGGTGACTCCCCCATCCCCACCACCTCCGGGGCGTCCACGAACGAGACGCTCGCCGGCCGGCCGTGTCCATATTCGTCGACCTCTCGCTCGAGGCGCGGCTCGTCACCGACCAGGAGCACCTCGTCGGCGTGCGTCGCGGCGTAGCTGATCGCCCCCCGGACGACCTCGCGCGGGGCGAAGTCGCCGCCCATCGCGTCGACCGCGATGCGCATCGCGCGGACGTTTAGCGGGCGCTCTCGGTCGGAGTCGGCGCCGGCGGAGGCACCACCTCGCGGCCGTTGTGCCAGCCGCAGTTGGGACACACGGTGTGGGCGCGCTTCAGCTCGTGGCAGTGGTCGCACTCGACCAGGGTTGGGGCACGCAGCGCCAGATGGGCACGCCGTTCACCCTGACGCGACTTCGAGACCTTACGCTTGGGGACGCCCACGCGGCTCTCCTGCTGGACTGGTTGAGGAACGCCGCAGTATAGCCGGGGCCCTAGTCGCCGACCACCGCGCTACTCGGTGGGCGGCTTCCAGTCGGCGAGAGCCGCGAGTCGCGGATCGATGGCGGCGTCCGCGTGATCATGAGCCCCGTCGTCCAGGCGGCGTCCGCACACCGGACACAGGCCGCGACAGTCAGGCCGACACAAGGGATGCATCGGCTCAGCCAGCAGCAGTTCATCGGCCAGGACCGGCCCCAGGTCCAGCTCGTGGTGGGCGTCGATGCGGGCCACGTCCGCGTCGGCGGCGTCCCGAGGCAAAACGGCGCCGGTGCCGGGATCCACGCTGGGCAGGAACTCCTCGCCGATGACCAGGTCGACCGGCTCGTCGAACTCGTCCAGGCAGCGGATGCAGGTTCGGCGCGCGAGGGTGCGAACCTGGCCATTGACCAGGATCCCGCGGTTCGTCCGCTGCAGGCGGAGGCTGCCCAGCAGGCGTCGACCACCTGGCGCGGTGGGATCGGTCCAGTTCAGCGGGCCCAGCTCGACCGTGCGCCCCCTTCCCGCCGGCTCACGCAGCAGGCCCGCCACGCTGAGGCGGGTCACTCCGAGATGGGCGTGCCGATCGCGCGGTCGGGTTCGGGCTGGATGGGAACGGCTTCGATCGTCGTCGATCCGCGCCGCTGGTCGAGCATCTCGATCCCGTGCTTGATGCTGGTCAGGGCCTTGGTCACCTCGCCCTCGAGGCGGATGAGGACCCCGGTTGCGTACTCATCGGCTCCGCTGCGAACGTCGCCGGCTTCGCGATTGGCCTGCTCGAGGATCTCCCCGGCGCGCTGCTGAGCCAGGCGGACCAGCTCACGCTCTTCCAGCATCTGGGCCGCCTGCTCCTGCGCTCGCGCGATGATGGTGTCCCCCTCTTCGCGGGCGTGCTCGACGATGCGGCCCGCTTCGCCGGTGATGCGCTGCGCCTGCCGGACCTCTTCGGGCATGGCAACCCGGATCTGATCGACCAGCTCCAGCACCGCTCCCTGGTCCACGACCACGTTGTTCGTCAGCGGAACGCGCGTGCCGGTCGCCACCTGCGCCTCCAGGCGCTCTACGAGAAACAGGATGTCCGTGACGATGACCTCCGGGCGGTTGTCGGCGATTCTACACCGCGGCGCGGTTGTCGTACATCGTCATACCGACCGATTTCGCAGCGCTCGTTCAACCCCGGGCGGGACCATGGGTGAGACGTCTCCCCCGAAGGCCGCCACCTCTTTGGCCAGGCTGGACGACACGTACCCGAATTCGAGCCCGGTCATCAGAAACACCGTATCGATGCCCGGCGCCAGGCGCCGGTTGGTGTGCGCCATCTGCAGCTCGGCCTCGAAATCGCTGATGGCACGCAGGCCACGGATCACGAACTGGGCCTCATGGCGCGCGGCGAATTCGACGGTCAGCCCGTCGAACGAGTCGACCTCGACCGTTGGCAGGTCGCCGACCTCCGCCACGATGAGAGATACCCGTTCCTCCACCGAGAACAGCGGGGCCTTGCGCGGATTTCCCAGGACGCCGATGACGAGCCGGTCGAAGAGCACCGCGCCACGCCGCACGACGTCGAGGTGGGCGTTGGTGATGGGGTCGAAGGACCCCGGAAAGACCGCGACGCGCGTCATCGTGCCTCCTCCAGGAAGGTCAGTGCCGTCTCGCCGAAGCGCCGGGTGCGGGTTGGCGCGAGGCCCGACCCGGCGGGTATCGGCGTACGCCAGAAATGCTTCACCACCACCAGCCCCCCGGGTGCGAGATGCGGAGCGAGCCGCTCCAGCGGCTGGTCGAGTGTACGCTCCGCGTACGGCGGATCGAGGATCACGACGTCCCACGGGGGATCCCGGGTCGTGGCCAGGTACTTGCCCGCGTCCATCACCTGGACATCGGCCCCTTCGGTGAGCGCGGTGCGCCGCAGGTTTTCGCGGATGGCCGCCACCGCCGGGCGGGCATGCTCCACGAAGGTCGCCGAGGCGGCACCCCGCGAGAGCGCCTCGATCCCGATCGCGCCACTCCCCGCGTACAGGTCCAGGACCCGAGCGTCCACGATTCGCGCGCCGATGGTGCCGAACAGCGCTTCCTTGACCCGATCGCTGATGGGCCGGGTCAGGCGATCCCGGGGAGCGACCAGCTGCCGACCGCGGGCCGAGCCGGCAATGACCCGCATCCGGTTGGGTCCGGATCAGGCCGCGTCGCCGGACGGATCCGGGGCGGCGAACGCTCGTTGCTCGCGGACGAGCTCGCCCCGGTCGGCGAGCGTGGCGTCCGCGGCCACCAATGACCGGGCCAGGGTGCGGGCCCGTCCGGCCAGCTCGAGGTGGCGCGGATCGAACAGCGAAGCCACACGGAGGGGCGGCAGCCCGGACTGACGGGTGCCCAGCACGTTGCCGGCGCCGCGCAGCTCGAGGTCGGCCTCGGCGATGGCGAACCCGTCGGACGAGCCGCGAACGACGTCCAGGCGACGCCGCGCCAGCTCGTCGGTGGCATCCGACAGCAGGATGCAGAAGGACCGATGTGAACCGCGCCCCACGCGGCCGCGCAGCTGGTGAAGCTGGGCCAGGCCGAAGCGCTCCGCGTCCTCGATCACGATCACGGACGCATTCGGGATGTCGATCCCGACCTCGATCACGGTGGTCGCCACCAGGACGTCGGTCGTGCCGTCGGCGAAGCGCTGCATGGCGGCGTCACGGGCAGGCGCCGGCTGTTGGCCGTGCACCAGACCGATGTCGAGGGCCGGCAGCGCTGTCCGCAACCGCTCTGTCTCGGCTTCGGCCGACGCCACGGTCAGGGCATCGCTCTCGGCGATGAGCGGCACCACCACGAACGTCTGCCGACCGGCATGCGCTTCGTCGGCGATGAACGCCTCGATGCGTGGCAGCGCCGAGCGGTCGCGCAGCTCGGTCCGGATCGGATGCCGGCCGGGCGGCGACTGGCGCAGGGTGCTGATCTCCAGGTCGCCGTACACGGTCAGGGCCAGCGTCCTGGGAATGGGAGTCGCGGTGAGGGCCAGCATGTGGGGCTCGAGGTCGGAGGCCTTGGCCTGGAGCGCGGCGCGCTGCGCGACGCCAAACCGATGCTGCTCATCGACGACGGCCAGGCCCAGCCGGTCGAAGGTCACGCCGGCGCTGATGACGGCATGGGTCCCGACCACGACATCGGTCTCGCCCTTGCCCAATCGGCGCTGGATGGCGCGTTTGGCGGCGGCCGGGAGGGAGCCGGACAGGAACTCGATTCGTACGCCGAGGGCTTCCAGGAGCGGGGCAAGGCCGTCGTGGTGCTGCCGGGCGAGGATCTCGGTCGGGGCCATCAGCGCGCCCTGCCAGCCTGCCCGGCAGGCCACCGCCAGAGCAACCGCGGCGACCGCCGTCTTGCCGCTGCCCACGTCGCCCTCCAGGAGGCGGCGCATGGGCTCCTCGCCGGCCATGTCGGCGATGATCTCGGCTACGGACCGTGCCTGGTCATCGGTCAGGCGAAATGGGAGCGCGTCGACGATCTCGGCCAGGGCGTCGCTTGACACCCCGATCGGCGGAGACCGGCGGTCCGACCGGGCCGCGGCGGCCTGGGCCAAGGTCAGCTGCAGGCCGAGCAGCTCGTCGAACGCCAATCGATCGAGGGCGGGCTGGAGGTCCTCCATGTCATCGGGGAAATGCGCCGTCCGGATCGCCAGCGCGAGGTCCATCAGCCCCACCCGCTCCCCCGGCCGCAAGGGGTCGACCACGGCCGGCAGGCATCGATCCAGGACTCGGGCCAGCAGCTCCCGGACCCGCCGCAGGGTGACGCCCCCCATCAGCCGATAGACCGGGACCACCCGAGCGGTGTGGACCGACTCGCGGGTCGCCGGCGAGAACTCCGGGTTTGCGAACTGCATCCGCCAGCCCTGGGCCGCGACCTTGCCGCTGACCATGATCTCGTCACCCGGTCGCAGCCGACGATCGATGAAGCGCCGCCCGAACCAGATCGCCTCAGCGCTCCCGCTCGCATCGGAGAGCTGGGCGATGGTGCGCGGCGGTCGGCGCCCGAAGCCCGGCTCCGCGCGGATGTCGTCGACCCGGACCCGGGCCGACTGCTTCTGCCCCGGGTTGAGGTCCGCCAGACGGCGCAGGTCGCTGAAGTCGTCGTAGCGGAAGGGGAGGTACATCAGGGCGTCGCGCGGTGTCCGGATCCCCAGTCGGGCGAGGGTCGCGAGGCCCCCGCTGAGGTCCGGCATGGCCTCGCGGATCGGCTCGTCGAGACGCTCCGGGGTGACGGTCCGCGGCGGAATCCCGGTTCGGCGAGGGGCGGTCGCCGCCCGCCGCGGGCCCGATTGCATGGCTCGATCGTAGCGTGCTAGCATCGGTCCAGTCCGGCTGCCCGTCGGTGGGCGCCGGCTTCTTGATGAGTGGAGACCCTCATGGCCCGCGTCTGCGACATCTGCGGCAAGCGACCCATCACCGGCTGGAATCCGCAGTCGGTGGGGATGAACCGCAAACGCGCGGGCCGGCGCTGGGAGCCCAACCTCCAGACCCTGACCATCGTCCGCGACGGGCGCACGGTCAACCTCCGCGCTTGCACACGCTGCCGGCGCACCGCGACCAAGGCCTAGCTGCCGAGGTCCTCGTCCGAGTCGATCACCAGGGTGAACGGTCCGTCGTTCACGAGCTCGACCTCCATCGCCGCCCCGAACCGGCCCGTCGCGACCTCTGCCCCGAGGTTCCGCAGACGAGCCACGAACCGCTCCACGAGGTGCTCGGCCACGTCCGGCGCAGCGGCATCGGTAAACCCGGGACGACGGCCCCGGCGCACATCCGCGAGCAGGGTGAACTGGCTGACGACAAGGAGCGCCCCGCCGACATCGGTCAGCGCCAGGTTCGTGCGGCCGTCCGCATCCTCGAAGTAGCGCAAGCCGAACAGCTTGTCGGCCACTCGGTCCACCACCTCCGGGCTGTCCTGGGTCCCGATCCCGACCAGGACCACAGCCCCGCGCCCGATCCGTCCCACCGCCGCGCCGTCCGCGCGAACGCTCGCGCCTGACACGCGCTGGACGACGAGGCGCATCGGCCTAGGGCGAGCCTGATGGGGAGGCGTTGGGGGCCGCCGACTCGTCCGCGGCGGTGACCGGGGCGTAGTCCTCCCCTTCCATCGGTCCGCCGAGCGCATCCTCGGTGAACTGGGCCGAGGCATTCCAGATCATCCATCCTGCGGCCGCGTTGTCGGCCAGGGCCTGCATCTCGGCCCGGATGTCCGCCGCGGTGTAGGCCCGGAACGGGCCGAACCCGAAGTCCTGGATCCAGGGCCGGATGCGGAGCGGGAGACCGGCGGCCTGCTGGTTCATGATCTCCAGGGTGTGGTCGATCATCTCGTACGGGTGCTCGTTGGGGTCGGCGATGTCGAACACGCCGGGGTAGTAGTGGCTGGGGTAGACCATGGGGCTGAAGTAGTCGACGTACGGCATGATCACCTCCGGGCGCTGACCGATCCCCTGGTCGTCGGTCGCGATGAAGCTGATCGGGAAGACGTCCGCCGCCAGGAAGGTGCGGGACCACGCCAGCTCGTCGGAAATGACCCGCATCACGCGCCGGATGGTCGGCAGCCGGAAGGACTGGGTGTGCGGCAGGTTCGTTTCGGCCAGCTCATACGGCCCGTCGCTGTAGAACCGGATGTAGTCGAGCTGGACCTCGTCGAAGCCACGATCGGCCAGGTCGCCCGCGATGGCGGCGATGTATTCGGCGACCCCCGGGTTCCCGGGATCGAGCCAGATATTCCCGCCCCAGTCCGTCCATGGGCCGCCGGTCTGCACGTTGCGCACCGCCAGCTCGGGCCGGGCCTGGCCCAGGGTGTTGTCCTTCATGACCATGACCCGGGCGATGGTGTAGATCCCCCGCTCATTGAGGGCCGGCAGGAGCTCCTCGAGCGTGAAGACCGGCGCGTCCATGACGGCTCCGGCGGCCTCCGCCTCGGGCAGGTCCGTCGTGTAGTACAGCCAGCCGTCGGTCTCCTTGACGTCGATGACCATGGCGTTGGCCTCGGTCCGCTCGATGAGGTCGAGCATGGCGTCCAAGCGCCCGGTGCCCTCGAACACGGCGGACGGCGCGTACAGGGCCCGGACCTGGAAGGTCGGCAGGGTCACGTTCTTGTGCATCTGGTCATCCGCCGGGATCACGCCGAGCCGATACCCGGGCGCCTTGTAGATGAGGGTCCCGGACTCCGGGACGCCGGGAAGGGCGTAGCTCCCGTCGCTGCCGGTGCGCACTCCGGTGGCCTGGCCCTCGACGAAGACCCGGGCATCGGGGATCGGGGCGCCGGCCTCGTCGCGGACCGTGCCGCGAACCGTGTTGTTCCGCAGAGCGACCGTCACGTCGCCATTGGGCGGGATGACGGCCGAACCGGCGTCGAAGCCCGCCGCATCGACGGTGAGCTCGGCCCCGGACAGGGCGGTCACGGCCGCGGTTCCATCCGGGCCGGTCGTCGCCCCACCGCCGGGCACGGTCACCCGTGCATCCGGGATGGGAGCTTCCGTGGCGTCATCCACGACCTGCACGGTCAGGGGTCGCGGAGTCGGCTCCGGGGTCGGAAGGATTTGAACCGCGCCACTGCAGGCCGCCAGCGCCGCGAGGCACACGACGGCGACGGCCACGGCCGCGGGTCGGAGGTGGGCTGGTTTCACGTCGGCGTCAGGGCGGCCGCGCGGAACGCCTCCACGACCGGAGCCAGGTCCCCGGAGTTCTGGTAGAGGGCGGAGCCGATCACCATCACCTCCCCTCCGGCGCGGTGCGCGGCTCCGATCGTCTCCAGGTTGACGCCGCCATCCACGGCAATCGGCAGATCCAATCCCCGGTCGACGACTTCCGCCGCCAGGGCCTCGAGCTTGGGCAGGACGTCAGGAAGGAACGTCTGGCGCCCAAATCCGGGATGGACGGTCATCACCAGCAGCAGGTCGATGCGCTCGAGGTAGGGATGGATGGCCTCGGCCACGGTCTCCGGGTTGAGCGCCAGCCCGGCCTGTCGGCCGGCGCCGCGAATGGCCCCGATGACCGCATCCGGGTCGTCGGCGGCCTCGACGTGGAAGACGATGAGGTCGCTCCCCGCACGGACGAAGTCCGCGGCGTAGCGCAACGGGTCCTCGATCATCAGATGGGCGTGGAACGGGAGCTGGCTGTGGGGCCGGAGGGCGGCCACCACCGGCGCCCCGAACGAGATGTTGTCCACGAAATGGCCGTCCATGACGTCGAGGTGGATCGAGTCCACGCCTCCCGCGGTCGCTCGGGCCACCTCCTCCCCAAGGCGTGCGAAGTCGGCGTTCAGGACGCTCGCCGACAGGTGCGGCGGGCGGGCCGTCAAGGCCGGTTCCCGATCACGCGGGGACGAGCTCCAGCTCCGTCAGTGGGGTCGTGGCCCGGAGCGGACGCTTGGCCAGCTGGGCGTGGAGCTGCCCGCAGGCCGCTTCGATGGAGCGCCCGCGGGTGTCGCGCACCGTGGTCGCCACGCCGGCGTCGCGCAGGATGCGGGCGAAACGCTCGATCCCGTCGCGGGGCGTCCCCGTCCATCGCGCCGCCGGGGTCGGGTTCAACGGGATGAGGTTCACGTGACAGAGCCAGCCGCGGGCCAAGTCCGCCAGTCGGCGGGCCTCGATCGACTGGTCATTGACACCATCGATCATCACGTACTCCAGGCTCACCCGCCGGTGGGTCCGGCTCGCGAAGCGCCGGCCGGCGCTCACCACCTCGGCCAGCGGCCACTTCCGGTTGATCGGCACCAGCTCATCTCGGAGCTCGTCGTGGGCGGCGTGGAGGCTGATCGCAAGGTTGACCTGGGGCAGCTCGTCGACCATCCGCTGCATGCCGGGCACCACGCCCGAGGTGCTGACGGTGAGGTGCCGGGCGCCGATGCCCAGGTGCGCCGGATCGTTCATGAGCCGGACCCCGGCGAACACCCGATCGACGTTGAGGAGCGGTTCCCCCATGCCCATGAACACGACGTTGACATGGCGCTCCGGATCGATGGCCTGGAGCCGCTCGCGGCGCCACCACAGGACCTGGTCCACGATTTCCGCGGCTGACAGGTGGCGCCCAAAACCGCCCTGTCCCGTGGCACAGAACGGGCAGCCCACCGCGCACCCGGCCTGGCTCGAGATGCAGATCGTGGTCCGTGGTGCTGAAGCGCCGTGGCCCGGATAGCGCATAAGGACCGACTCGATGCGCTGGCCATCGGCCAGCTCGTGGACCGCCTTCTCGGTCAGCCCCTGCTCGGTACCCACCACCTGGGTGATACCGATGCTGGAGAACCGATACGCCTCGCCCAGCGCCGCGCGCACGCGGCGCGGCACATCGGTCAGATCATCGAAGCTCCGGGCACGGCCGGCGGCGACGCCTGCGACGACCTGCCGGGCGCGATAGGCGGGCTCGCCACGGTCGGCGAACCAGGCAGCCAGCTGATCGGTTGGGACCTCGCTGATGGCCGGCATCGGCTCAGCGGGGCGGGAATCAGTCACGACGGCCCATGACGAGGCTCAGGTAGTACAGGAAGGTCAGCATGGCCGTCAGGGCGGCGGCCACGTAGGTCCAGGCGGCGGCCTTGAGGACGGTGCGCGCGCCGTCCTGCTGCTCCCCAACCATGCCCAGGCTCCCGACGAAAGCCAGAGCCCGTGCGCTGGCGCCGATCTCCACCGGGAGGGTGATGAGCGTGAACGCGAATGCGATCGCGAAGCCAATGAGGCCGACCACGGCCAGTCCGGTGATCTGGAGCCAGATCCCGGCGATGATCAGCCACGGCGCCAGCGAGGAGCCGAACGTGGCGGCCGGCACGATGAAGGACCGGACGGTGAGCCATGCGTCGCGCTGTCGGTCCTGCATGGCATGACCCACCTCGTGGGCGATGACCGCGGCAGCCGCCACCGACAGCTGCGGGCCGGCCGGGACGATGGCGCCACCCTCCAGCCTGTCGGCGGCCACGGACTGGCTCACCCGGAGGATCTTGTGGCGCGGGTCGTAGTGATCGGTCAGCTGGCCCGGAGTGGGCTCGATCTGGACGTTGGTCAGTCCCTGGCGGTCCAGGAGGCGCCGCGCGAAGTCGTACGCGCTCAGGCTGATCCCTGAGTCGACCTTGGCCCAGCGGGAGTAGGTCGAGCGCACGCGCCAGGCGGCCCAGCCGCTGATGGCGACCATGACCACGATCAGGATCAAGTAGGTGGGATCGAAGATGAATGGCATCGCGGTCGAGTATACCCAAGCCTGCCGGCGGTACCCGTTCGCTGCCCCAGCGGGGCATCAGGCTGGTGGCTGGTCCCCGCCGAGGAGGACGTGATCGCGGCTCAGGCCGTTGCGCCAGGCCTCGGCTGGCATGGTCGGCCGGCCCTCGGGCTGGATCGTTTCCAGGGCCAGTCCGCCGATCCCGCACGCGATGACGGGTGGGGTCCCAGGCAGTAGTGATCCGATCGGCAGGCCAGGCAGGCCTCCCACCGGACGGGCGCGCCTGACGTGCAGTCGGCGACCGTCCAGCATGGTCCAGGCGCCTGGCCAGGGCTGGAGGGCGCGGACCTGGCGATCGATCTCGTCCGCGCTCTGCCGCCAGTCGATCCACCCGTCCCGGCGGCGGAACGGTGGCCGGTACGTCGCGCGTGACTCGTCCTGTTCCTGGGCCTCGAGCTTGCCGGCTGCCCAGTCCTCGAGGCGAGACGGTACCCGTTCCGCAGCCAGCTCGGCCAGACGAGCCTCCAGCGCGGGGGCTTCTTCCCGCCCTGTGAGCGGTATGCGCCACTGCCCGACGAGTGGCCCTGCGTCGAGGCGCTCCACCATGATCATCAGGCTGACGCCGGCCTCGGTGTCTCCGGCCAGGATCGTGGACGCCACCGGGTCCGCCCCTCGGTGCCGCGGCAGGAGGGAGGGATGCACGTTCAGCGGCGGGCGAGGCGCCGCGGTGAGCAGGTCGCGGGGAACGAGCTCCCCATAGGCCACCAGGAGCAGCCCGTCGGGCCGGAATGCGGCAATCGCCTCGCGGGCCTCGGGTGAGCGGAGGCGGGGCGGCGTCACGAGCTCCATCCCCTGCGCTCGGGCGGCGCTGGCCACCGGTGATCCGCGCTCGCGCAGTCCGCGGCCCGCCGGGCGGTCCGGGCGGCTCACAACCAGGAGGGCGTCGACCTGCTCGGGCAGTCGGTCGAGGAGCGGGACGCCGAACGTGCCGCTGCCCAGGAAGACGATCCGCCCCAGCACTAGATGCTGGCCGCCGCCTCTTCCTTCACCACCTCGGAGGCTTCGGTGACGCGAACCAGCTCCTCGAGCGATTCGAGGTAATCGATGTACAGCACCCCGTTCAGATGGTTGATCTCGTGCTGGAGGGCCCGGCCGAACAGCTCCTGGCCCTTGACCCGGAACTCCTTGCCGTGCCGATCGCGAGCCTTGACGGTCACCTTCTCCGATCGCCCCACCTCGGCGACGAAGCCCGGAATCGACAGGCAGCCTTCCCAATCCACCGTCTGGCCGGATTGGCGGACGATCTTCGGGTTGATGAGCTCGGTCACCTTGCCCTCGATCTCGATCACCGCCACCTGAAGCGGGACCCCGACCTGGTTGGCGGCCAGACCGATGCCGGGCGCGTCACGCATGGTCACCAGCAGGTCATCCAACAGCCGATGGAGTGACGCGTCGAAGTCCGTGACGCGCTTCGTCCGCTCGCGGAGGATCGGCTCGTCGGCAGTCAGGATGCGGCGGATGGCCATGGCCGCATTGTAGAGGAGCCGATATTGGCCCTAGAGCAGCGAGGCAGGGTCGACGTCGATGCCGATGCCGGCCGGGACGCGCTCCATCGCGCCGGCCCGAGCCTCCTCCGTTGGCGCCCTGACGACCACCTGCCACCGCCAGCGGCCGGCGCGGCGCGGGACCCAGCCGGGCACCGGACCCAGGACGTCGATGTCCGGGCCGGCAACCGCGCTGGCTGCGGCCTGGGCGCGCTCCTCGCCCCGATGGTGATCGGCATCCGCCACGAAGAGGCGCGCCAGCCACCCGAACGGCGGGTAGCCGAAGGCCTGGCGTTGGGGCAGCTCCCCGTCGACGAACGCGTCCACGTCGAGCCGAGACGCGGCCACGATGGCCGGATGGTCGGGAGCGTAGGTCTGAATCACGACTCGCCCGGGCAGCGGCCCGCGGCCGGCACGGCCCGCCACCTGGGCCAGGAGCTGGAAGGTCCGCTCGGCGGCCAGGTAATCGGGAAGGTGGAGCGTGACGTCGGCGGCCACCACGCCGGCCAGGGTCACGGAGGGCAGATCCAGGCCCTTGGCCGCAAGCTGGGTGCCGACCAGGACGTCGATCCGGCCCGCGGCGAAGTCGTCGTAGATCGACTCGAAGCGACGGCGGGCCGCAATCGTATCCGAGTCCAGGCGAGCCACCCGCAGTCGCGGAAAACGCGACCGCACCTCCGCCTCGACCCGCTGTGTCCCGGCTCCGAAGTAGCGGATCCGCGGGCTGCTGCAGCGCGGACATCGGCTGGGCAGCGAAGCCCTGCGGCCATCGTGGTGGCAGCGCAGCTCGGCGGTGGCCAGGTGGTGGACGAGCGGCATCAGGCACTCCGGGCAGCGCAGCGGCTCCCCGCAGTCGCGGCACAGGACGAAGGTGGCCGCACCCCGCCGGTTGATGAGCAGGATCGCCTGGTGGCCGTCGTCGCCCAGCTCGGCCAGGCCGTCGGCGAGGCTGCGGGACAGGACCGATCGGTTGCCCTCGGCCAGCTCTGCTCGCATGTCCACGATGCTCACCTGGGGCACGGCTCCCACCCGCCTCGTGGCGAGGCGAACCCGCGCCGCCTGCCCGTTTCGGACGCGGTACACGCTCGCGACGTCCGGGGTGGCCGTGGCTGGCACGTACCGGGCTCCGGTCAGCATGGCGCGCTGAGCGGCCACCCAGCGGGTGTCGTAGCGCGGGGTGCGATCGGACTTGTAGGCGGTGTCGTGGGCCTCGTCCAGGACGATCAGTCCGAGGCGGCCCAGCGGCGCGAAGATCGCCGAGCGGGTGCCGACCACGACTCGCGCCTCGCCGCTCATGATCCGCATCCACTCGTCGTGCCGCTCCCCCGCTGACAATCCAGAGTGGAGCACGGAGAGCATCGGGCCCACGGTCGCATTGAGCCGGTCCGCGAGCTGCGGCACCAGCGTGACCTCGGGGACCAGAACCATGGCATCCCGACGGTCCGCCAGGGTGGCCTCCACCGCGGCCAGGATGACATCGGTCTTGCCGGAAGCAGCCACGCCTTCGAGGAGCAGCTCGGATGCGGGGCCGGCGTCCCCGATGCCCCGAACCGCGGCCGCCTGCTCAGGCGCCAGGTCGGCGCCGCTCTTGCCCGGCGACCGGTGGCCCATTGGATCCCGCCGGCTGGTCAGCCAATCGAGGTCGACCCAGCCCGCCGCCTCGAGTCGGCGCGCCGAGGGCAGGAGCGAGGAAGTCTCGCGGCCGAGGCGCTCACCGAGCTGGGGCAACGTCGCGTCGCCCGGTCCCAGCGCGTCGAGCAGCGCGCGCTGAAGACTCCCCGTCACGGGAGCTCCGGGACTGGGGCGCCGGCGGAGGACCCGGACGCGCCGCGGACCCGCGGAGGGCGGACGCAGGCGCCACGCGGCGCGGAGGACGCCGGCGCGGCGGCGGCTCTCGATCCAGCGCGGCGTCACGGAAGGGCCAAGTCGCCGGAGCTGCCCTTCGGTCACGATCGCCCCGACCTCCACGCCCTCCATCCCGTTGCCGCCGGCCCTGCCGTTGGCGCCGGCCTCTAGCCCGGCCGGGGCGAGGACCTCCCATCGGCGTTCGAGGCGGGACTCGAGGCCAGGAGGCAGCATCGCGGCCAGGGTCGTCCCGATCGGGGCCCGGTACCGAACCGCGATCGCCTCGGCCAGCGCCAGCAGATCCGGCGTCAGCACCGGATCGGACACGACCGACTCGACGGGGAGCGGCTCCTCGACGGCCTCCGGCTCCCCCGGCAGCAGGTAGCCGAGCGCCAGCCGCCCTCCATAAGGCACCAGGACCAGCGAGCCCGGCTCCGGCATCGGCCCGGAGGACATGTGGTAGGTGAAGGTGCGCTCCGGTCGATCCGCCTGGGCGTCCACGGCCACCCGGACGAGCGCGCCGTCGTCCGGCCCGGGCATCAGCGGCCCTTCACAGGCGCACGCGGCGCGGCGGTTGGCGGCGCGCCTCGGCCTGGACCACCTCCCAGATCCGCTCGGCCGCTTCCTCCACGTGCCCGGTCTCGTTCACGACGATGTGGTCGTAGTCGTCGGCCGCCGCAATCTCGTCAACCGCGTTCTGGCGACGGAGAGCCTGGCTGGCCTCGTCCTCGGACCCGCGCTGCGTCAGCCGCGCGTCGAGAACGTCCATTGAGGGCGGCATCACGAACAGGAGCAGCGCGTCGGGGACTCGCTGACGAACGGCCCGAGCGCCCTGGGGATCGATGGTGAGGATGGCATCACGACCCGCGCGCAGGATGCCGCGGATCTGGTCCAACGGCGTCCCGTACCAGTGCCCATGGACCTGGGCCGACTCCAGCAGCCCGTGGTTGGCCCGCAGGCGCTCGAACTCGTCGGTGCTCATGAAGTGGTAGTGCACCCCGTCCATCTCGCCGTTGCGGCGGGGCCGGGTGGTGGCGGTCACGATCGGCACGACCTGCGGATGGCGGCGCGCCAGCTCGGCCACGATCGTGCTCTTGCCCACCCCCGACGGGCCGCTGACCACGACCAGCATCGGGTTCGGGAATGCCATCCGCTTGCTCATTCAGCGGGCTCCGGAACCGGTCGCAACCGGATCACGAACCTCGGCCCCCGTGCCCGGCGGAAGGCCTGCGGTGGTGATCCCGCTGGACGCCAGGCCCGCCGCGAGGTCCGGCGGCAGCTCGCTCCAGGCCTCGATGCGCGCTCCATCGCTCGGTCGCGTGAACCCGATCCGCGCGGCGTGCAGGAACTGGCGGCGCAGGCCTCCCGGGCCGACGCCCCCGCCGTAGCGCAGGTCCCCGGCGATGGGCAGGTGCAGGTAGGCCAGGTGAGCGCGGAGCTGGTGCGTCCGTCCGGTGTGCGGTTGGAGGCGAAGCAGGGTGTAGCCGGCCCCGGTCCCGATGGCCTCGTAATCGGTCACGGCCGATCGGCCCCGCGCCACCACCGCCATCCTCTGGCGGTCACGCGGGTCGCGACCGACGGGCGCCTCGATCCGCCCTCGCCTGGCAGGTGGAGAACCCCGGACCAGGGCCAGGTACTCCTTGTCCACCTCGCGCTCCCCGAACTGGCGCATCAACGCGGCCTGTGCCGTATCGGTCTTGGCCACCACCAGGAGGCCGGACGTATCCCGATCGAGCCGATGGACGATGCCCGGGCGACCAACCCCGGCGATGGAGCCCAAGGCCTCGCCGCGCTCGGCGGCCCGTCCGAGCAGGGCGTGAACCAGGGTCCCGGTCGGATGCCCGGCCGAGGGGTGGACGACCATGCCGGCCGGCTTGTCAACGACGAGCACGTCGTCGTCCTCGTACGCGATCCGAAGGGGAATCATCTCCGGCACGAGGGTCGGGTCGGGAGGAGCCGACAGGACGATGCGCAGCCGCTCCCCGCCTGCCAGGCGGTCGCTGGCCCGTCGCGGGCGGCCATCCACCAGCGCTCGCCCGTCACCCAGCAGGCGTTGCGCATGAGCCCGCGAAATTCCGGCCACCGCCGCGACGGCGAGGTCCACACGTCCGGCGGGGGCGGGGCCCTCCAGGATCCGCTCCCCGCTCGAAATCATGCCGGGCTGGCGGCGGCGCGCCGATCGAGCAGGGAAAGCAGCAGGACCAGGCCCAGGATGCCGATCACCACCGATGCGTCGGCGACGTTGAACGTGGGCCAGCGGATGTCCCCCAGCCCGACTGAGACGAAGTCCGGTACCGAGCCGTCTGCCAGGCGATCGGTCAGGTTCCCCAATGTCCCGCCCAGGACCAGGCCCAGCAGAATGGCCGCGGGCACGCCTCGGGCCCGACCGGTCGCGTGCACCCAGCCGATGGCGACCAGGGTCGCCACCCCAACCAGGATGAAGACGAGCCCGCCGCCCTGCAGCAGGCCAAAGGCAGCGCCCTCGTTCTCCGTGTGCCAGATCTGGACCAGGTCGCCGGCCACGCGGATCTGCTCGCCGACGTCGACGTTGGCGACGATCCAGGCCTTCGTGATCCGATCGAGGAGGTACACGGCCGCCGCGGTCGTCGCGAGGAGCCCGGTTTCGGTCCACGGCCGTCGCATCCGGGAGTCGCTCATGGGCAGCCGAGCGTACGCCATCACTCGGCCCGACGCAGCGCGAGGGTGACGGTCGCCCCGTCGAGGGTCACCTCCTCGCTGACGGTGGCATCGGCCAGGTCCGCCGACTCGCCCACCTCGAGCGCGACGGCGAGCGTTTCGGACGCCAGCCAGTCGCGATGCGGGCCCAGTCGTTCCACGAGGCCACCGGGCGCGCGGACCGCCACCCGGATGCGGTCGCTGATCTCCAGGCCCGCCGACTTGCGCAGGTTCTGCAGCCGATGCGCGACTTCGCGCGCCAGACCCTCCGCACCCAGCGCCTCGTCGATCTCGGTGTCCAGAGCCACCAGGACATTGCCGTCCTCGGCGACCTCGTGACCGGGCCGCGCCCGGGCCTTGAGCTCGAACTCGTCGGGCGCCAGGCGTACCCCGCCGGCCAGGGCGCTGCCGTCATCGGTCAGCTGCCAGTCGGCGGAGCGTGCCGCCGCCATGATCTTGACCACGTCCTGGCCGTGCCGAGGTCCGATGACGGGCAGCAGCGGGTACAGCGTGCGTTCGACCAGGCCCGCGTCGTCGGTGATGAGCTCGAGCTCCTTCACGTTCAGCTCGTCGCGTACGTGCGACTCCAGCTCGGCCGCAACCGCGGCGTCCGGGGCGAGTGCGCCACCCGCGGCTGCCGGAAGCCGGACGCGCACCCGGCGCAGTGGCTGACGGGTGCGGACCTCGCTCGCGGCCCGAGCCGTTCGTCCCAGCGCCACCACGCGCCGGGCCAGCGCGACCGACTGGTCGATGCCCGGATCGGCCCGGTCCTGCGCGGCGGGGTAACTGTCCAGGTGCACGCTGTCCGGCACGGTCGGGTCCACCGCCACCCCCAGGTTCTGCCACATCGCATCCGCCAGGTGGGGCACGAACGGCGCGATCAGGCGGGTCAGGGTGGTCAGCACCTCGTGGAGCGTGGCGTACGCCGCCCGCTTGTCGGCATCCAGCTCACCCTTCCAGAAGCGGCGACGGCTGCGCCGGACGTACCAGTTGGACAGCTCGTCGACGAACCCCTCGACGCGGCGAGCCGCACGTGCGGCGTCGTACGCGTCCAGGGCAGCCCGCACGTCGGCGACCAGTCCGTCCAGGCGGGACGTGATCCAGCGGTCCAGCAGCGCGCCACTCGTGGCTCCGGGCTTGGCCCCGTCGGGCAGCCAGCCGTCCAGGCGGGCATACGTCACGAAGAAGCTGTACGTGTTCCACAGGGGCAGGAAGAAGCGACGCACGACCTCTGCGCCTGGTCCGTACCCGAAGTTCACGTTGACCGATGGATTGGCGGCGGCATACAGCCAGCGCATGACGTCGGCGCCGATCTCCTCCGCCGCGTCGTCGAACCAGATCGCGTTGCCGCGGCTCTTGTGCATCTCCTCGCCGTGGACGTCGCGGACAAGGGCATGCCCCAGCAGGGTGCGGGTCGGCGCCCGGCCGGTCAGCACGGTGGACATCGTGAGGAGCGCGTAGAACCAGTTCCGGAACTGTCCGGGGAACGACTCGGTGAGGAAGTCGGCCGGGAACCACTCCGACCAGTAGTCCGGGTCCGTGGCCCAGCCCAGCGTCGAGAACGACACGATCCCGGCATCCAGCCACGGATTGCCGACATCGGCGATGCGACGCGCCCGGCCGCCGCATTCCCGGCACTCGATCTCGACCTGGTCGACCCAGGGCCGATGGGGCGTGTGGCCCTCGAACGCGTTCCAGCCGGCCACCGCGCGCTCGCGCAGCTCCTCCTTGGAGCCGATGACCTCCCAGGCCTCGCACGCCTCGCAAACCCAGAATGGCAGCGCCAGGCCGTAATAGCGCTTCTTGCTGATCATCCAGTCGCGCATGTTGCGGAGCCAGTCGAGCTCACGCTCCTCGAGGCCAATCCCCTCCGGCACCCAGTGAACCTGGCGGGTCACCTCGCTGATCTCCTCGCGCAGGGGGTCCATGGCGATGAACCACTCGTCGACCAGGCGGAACAGGAGCTGCGTGCCGCAGCGCCAGCAGACCGGGTAGTGGTGGGTGAAGGTTTCGCGCTCGACCAGCAGGCCCTTGGCCTCCAGGTCGTCGGCCACTGCGGCGGCCAGGTCGTTCGCCTGGTCGGGGGTAGCCCCCGAGAATCGGCCAGTCTGCCAGCCGTAGCCCTCGCGGAATACGCCGAACTCATCAATCGGGTCCAGGACGGCCAGGCCGTCGCGCTGGGCCAACGCGAAGTCCTCCTGGCCGCAACCCGGCGCGATGTGGACGATCCCCGTGCCTTCCGCATCGGTGACCTCGTCCCACGCGATGACCGGGTGCTCGACCCCGGCCTGGACTGGCAGCTCGTCGAATGGGCCGCCATAGGACAGGCCCAGCAGATCCGCGCCGCGGGCTTCCCGTAGGACCTTGGCCGTCGGAGCCACGCGCGAACGAGACCCCCGGCTCAGCCACCATCGGTCGCCATCCCGGCCCTCGACCAGCTCATAGGTGAGATCGGGATGCACGGCGGCCGCCACGTTGCTCGACAGAGTCCACGGGGTGGTGGTCCACACCAGGAGCGACTCGCCCTCGTGGCCGGGGCTCGTCAGGGGCAGGCGGATCGTGAGCGAGAGGTGGCTGAGCTCGCGATACCCCTCGGTCGCGATCTCCATGTTCGACAGCCCGGTTCCGCAGCGCGGGCACCAGGGCATGACGTCGTGCCCGCGGTACAGCAGCCCGCGCTCGTGGCATCGGCGCAGGAACTGCCAGATCGTGTAGTTATTCTCGTCAGAGTTCGTGAAGTACGAGTGCTCCCAGTCCATCCAGTAGCCGAGCCGCTTGCTCTGCTCGGTGATGCGCTCCGCGAAGCGCTGGACACGGGCCATGCACTGCTCGACGAATCGGTCGATGCCGTAGGCCTCGATGTCGCGCTTGTTCGTGAATCCCAGCTCGCGCTCGACCTCGACCTCGATCCACAGGCCCTGGCAGTCGAAGCCGTTCTGGTAGCGCTGCCGCTCGCCGAGCATGGTGTGATAGCGCTGGAACAGGTCCTTGTAGGTCCGCCCCCAGGCGTGGTGCACGCCCATCGGGTTGTTGGCAGTCATCGGTCCATCCAGGAAGCTGTACCGCGCTTCCGCCTTCTGGTTGCGTTCGAGGTACCGCTCGGCCGTGCGCCGTTCGCGCCAGATGGCTGCCATCTCGCGTTCGAGGGCAGGCACGTCCAGCGTGCTGTACACCGGCTTGAACACGGCCCTCGTCAACCCTCCAACCACACACGAATCCCGCCCCGAACATGCCGGGACGGGATCGAAACTCCCGCGGTACCACCCGCGCTTGGGCGCCGCCCAAGCGGCGCTCCTCTCGTCGCGCTCCTCGGTCGCAGGATGGACCGATGGCGCCGCCGCGGCTATCGGGTGGCGGGCCCGGGAGGCGTTACCCACGACGCCGCTCCGCGTCGCTTGGCGTCTCCGGCTCGGGAGGGATCGCCCGCTGGCAGGTTGCTCCGCCCGCTTCCACCGTCCGGGCTCGCTGTCGGCTCCGCCGCCGAGTGATGGCTCCGTCTCAGCCGATCTTCGATTGGAGCCGATGGTCGCAGCCGCCGGCGCGGATTGTCAATTGAACGCAGGCGATATCAACGCTGCGGGTTCAGGCTGAGCCGATCAACGCTCGAGCCACGAGCACCAGGGCGAGGATGGCGGAGACCGAGCTCAGACCGGCCAGGCGCGGCCAGCGGCTGTAGGCCAGGTAGACCGCCAGCGCGGCCACCGGTCCGCACAGCAGCAGGGCGGCGGCGATGGGGTCCATTCCGGAGGCGCCAGGGGAGTTGCCCAGGACCACGGCCAGCAGCCAGCTCACGAGTGCCCCGACCAGCGGAGTCGCCACCAGGATGACAACGGGTGGGACGCCGGGACGTGTGATGCGGCGGGCCATGGACCGGACCGGTCGCCGCCGTGGAATCACCCGCGGCAGGGCGGTCGCCGAGGCCCCCGGTGCCGCCGCCGCGGCGGATGCAGCCACCAGGGCGGGAGTGGCCGCCACGGCGGGTGCGGTCGTCAGCGCGGCGGCGGCAGCGCGTGCCGCCGTCGACGTCGCGGATGCCTCCTCGGCCGGCGCCGGCGACGGAACCGTCGGCACCACCCGGGCGCCGGCCGGCGTGAGCGCGGCCACGCTGGCCGTGAAACTCGCCGCCGCCTGCTCATCCCGGGCGCCGGCCAGGGCCGCTCGGCGCTCGCGCGCAAGCCGGTCCTCGAGCCACATGCGCTCGATCCCGGTCAGCGGCCGAGCCCTCGGTGGCTCAGGCTCCGCCGGGAAGGGCAGCGGAGTGG
>JBIOTW010000018.1:0-4994 GCA_044866355.1 Candidatus Limnocylindria bacterium
CATGCCGCTGAGGTTGATCGGCTTGGCGTCCGCCTTGCCGGCGCGGATGACCTGGCCGCCGCGCAAGCCGTTGGCGACGTAGATCCAGTTATCGAGGCCGAGGACCGGGTGACTGACGCGCAACTGCGGGTTCAGGGCGGCGAACCCCTCGTAAAGCACCTCGCGGCGATCCGCCTTGCCGTCGCCGTCGGTGTCCTTCAGGTAAAGGATGTGCATGGGCGCCGGCGGCGCCCAACGCGGCATAGTCGTAGCCGGTGGCTTGCATCTCGTCGGCTGCCAGGGCGCCGGCGCCCGGGCCCCCCACGAAGGCGGCCTTCACCGTCCCGGTCGACCCGCCGGCGAGCTTCACGATGTCGGCGACCGGTGTCCCCATCGCGACCTCCGCCACGCCCGGGTTGCGGACCGCACCCGCGACCGTGACCAGCTTGGTGCCCGGCGCCTCCTCAGGCCCAACCTTCGCGAAGTCGGTCGCGGAGTGGCCCAGGATCCAGGCCACGTGGGCCAGGGTTTCGCCGTTGTGGACGAGGGTGGGAACGCCCCACAGGCCGTGCGTGGCGGGATACGGCGGGCGGATGAGGGGCATGCCGCGGTCGCCCTGGAGGGCGTGGATGAGGGCGGTCTCCTCCCCCGCGACGTAGGCGCCGGAGCCTTCCCACACCGACACCTGGACCGAGATGTCGGTGCCCAGGATGAGGTAGCCCGCCAGGTGCGCGGCCTCGGCGTCCGCCACCGCCTTGCGCAGGCGCTCGATGGCCGCGGTCCAGTCGCGCCGGACGGCGAGGATGGCCTCCGACGCGCCCACCGCGGCGGCGGCGATCAGAGCACCCTCCAGGACGAGGTGCGGGTTGCCCTCGGCCAGGGCCCGGTCGCCCAGGGAGGTGGGGTCGGCCCCCATCAGGTTGGCAACGGCGATCTTCCGTTCGGCGCGCGCCGAGCGCGTGGCGCGCCACTTGTCGCCCACCGGGTAGCCGGCGCCTCCACGCCCGCGCAGGCGTGACGCGAAGATCTCGGTGATGACCTGGTCCGGCGACAGCTTGGTGATGGCGCGGGTCAGGCCGCGGTAGCCACCCGCCTTGCGGTACGCATCCAGCGATTCGGGGTTGAGCTTGCCCACCCCGGCCAGGAGCCGCGGCTCCCCACCGGGAAGGATCCGGATCTGCGGGGAGAGCCCGGCCGCCATCAGGCCCCGACCCGTGCCTTCTCGGCTCGTGCCTTGTCCGCGCGCCGGGCGTAGATCAGGTGCCGCGCCTCGTCCACGTTGAGCGGCCCGTAGACCAGGGTGTCGATCCGGACCGCCGGCGCGATCGCGCCCGCTCCCACGTTCGCATCGGTCTCCAGCGTGAAGGCGCCGTCCTCGGTCGTCTCACCGGCGCGGATCCCCAGCTCCTCCTCCAGCGCCGCCAGGAGCTTCTCGCCACCGGCGAAGCGGCACGCGGCGCAGTCGCACACCGTGACGAGGTGCCCCTCGGTGGGCAGCAGCCGGAAGCCGCCCAGGCCCGCCGCCCCGAAGACTTGGGCCCAGTGGATCGTCATCCGGTCGCTGATCCGGCGCAGCGCCGGCTCGGGCAGGTACCCGTATCGGGCCTGGACCGCGGCGAAGATGGCCACCAGCGACTCGGGCCGGCCGCCGAAGCCATCGATGACCGTGTCGACCCAGGCGGTGTCCACCGCTTCGGACCAACGCGCGTCGTTGCGCATCGGTCTGGACGGAAGGCCGGCTCGGCGATAGGCGTTTGGATCGCGGCGCTCGTCGTAGATCTCGGGCAGCCCGTATCGGATCCGGTTGCCCTGGGAGTCGAACCCGCTCATGTCGATGGCCTCCACCGGACACACCATGGCGCACTGGAAGCAGACTTCGCACTTGTGCTCGCCGAACGGGTCGTAGATGAGGTCCAGCCGCCCGCGCCAGCGCTCGGCCATGGCCGGACGCACCTCGGGGTATTGCTGGGTCACCCTGGGCCGGAACAGGTTGCGCAGGGTGACACCCATGCCGGTGAGCAGGCCGGAGCCGGGGATCGCCATGGGTCAGGGCCTCACAGGTTGAAGATCAGGACCACCGCGGCGGTCACGAACAGGTTGATGAGCGCCAGCGGGAGGAGCCCCTTCCAGGCCATCCCCATCAGCTGGTCCACCCGGACGCGGGGCAGCGTGGCGCGGACCCACACCGCGATGAAGACGAAGATGTAGGTCTTCAGGAAGAACCAGAACAAGCCGTACAGGGTGCCCGCGAAGCCCTCCAGCTGGGCCGGGAACGGCCACGGCGCCAGCCACCCGCCGAAGAACAGCGTGATGCAGATGGCGCTCATCACGAACAGCGCCACGTACTCGGCAAAGAAGAAGAACCCGAACCGCATGCCGGAGTACTCGGTGAACGGGCCGGCCACGATTTCCGAATCGGCCTCGATCATGTCGAACGGGGTGCGGTTGATCTCCGCGGCGGCGGCGATGAAGAAGATCGGGAAGCCCACCAGCTGCCACACGATCGCCCAGCCGTGCTCCAGCTGCCATTCGACGATGTGGGTGAACGACAGCGTCCCGGTCAGGACCACCACTCCCACGA
Organism: Candidatus Limnocylindria bacterium; assembly: GCA_044866355.1. Lineage (GTDB taxonomy): Bacteria > Chloroflexota > Limnocylindria > QHBO01 > QHBO01 > DASTEQ01. The sequence goes on from JBIOTW010000018.1 coordinate 2,561, forward strand.
TCGACAGGGTCAGCGGGATCTCGTAGCTGACCATCTGGGCCGCGCTGCGCAGTCCGCCCAGGAGGGCGTACTTGTTGTAGCTGGCCCAGCCCGCCACCAGCATCCCGACCACCGACAGACCGATGATCGCGAAGAAGTAGATGACGCTGATGTCGGAGTCGAAGGCCACCAGCCCCGGCGCAAATGGAATGACGAGCATGCTCATGGCGGCCGCCATGAACACCATCCACGGGGCCAGGGTGAAGACCGGAACGTCGGCGCGGTCGGGCGTGGTGTCCTCCTTGGCCAACACCTTGAATCCATGGATCGTGCTCTGGAAGGCGCCCCATGGGCCTACGCGGTTGGGCCCGTAGCGCAGCTGCATGCCGGCGATGACCTTGAGCTCGATCTGGATGACGATGAACGCGGTCGGCACGGTGAGAAGCAGGAGCAGGGTCGTGGCCGCCACGAAACGGACGATGCCGAGCAGGGACTCGAAGACCGCCGGTTCCATCGGTTCGCCTACTTGTCCACGCCGCCCATGATCGGATCCAGGCTGGCCATGACCGCCATCGTGTCGGCGATGAGGTGCCCGGGCATGAGCTTGGGCATGACCTGGAGGCTGATGAAGCTGGGGTCGCGCATACGGAACCGATACGGGTTGGGGCCCCCGTCGCTGATGGCGTACACGCTGTACAGCCCGCGGGGCGACTCGATGGCCGCATAGGCGCGTCCCGGGCGGGGGCGAATGATCCCCGGCACCTGGGCCTGGACCGGGCCGTGGGGCATCTTGTCCACGATCTGGTCGATCAGGTGGATCGACTGCTTCAGCTCGGCGATGCGCTGCATGTAGCGCGCGTAGGTGTCGCCCTCGCTGTGGGTGATGACCTCGAACTCGAGTTCCGGGTACGGGGGGTACGGATGGGCCTTGCGGACGTCGAACGGCACGCCTGAGGCCCGGAGGTTCGGGCCGGTGACCCCAAGGTCGACGGCCTGCTTGCCGGACAGGGTGCCCATGCCCCGGGTTCGGGCCCGGAAGATCTCGTTCTCGGTCAGGATCTTCTCGTTCATCTCGATGGTGTCCAGGACGTTGGCCCGCCAGCGCCCCAGGCGCGACATGAACTCGTCGTTGGTGTCGAAGTTCACCCCGCCCACCCGGAAGAAGTTGAACAGCATCCGCTGGCCGGAGATGGCGGCCAGCATCTCGACCACCTCGTCGCGGTTGATGAACCCATACAGGACCGGGGTCAGGCCGCCGATGTCGAGCGCCAGGAAGCCCATCATCAGGCCGTGGCTGAAAACCCGGTTCAGCTCAACCACCAGGGCCCGGATGTACTCCGCTCGGCGCGGGGCCTTGATGCCGTACAGCTTCTCGAAGGCGAGCGCCGGTGCGTGCTCCATGTGCATCGAGGACATGTAGTCCATGGGGTCGACGTAGGTCAGGACCGTGGTGTAGGTCGCTTCCTCACAGATCTTCTCGATCCCGCGATGGAGGTAGCCGAGCACCGGGTCGATGTCGATGATCACCTCGCCCCGGACCTTGACCACCAGGCGCATGACGCCGTGGGTGGACGGGTGCTGGGGACCCATGTTGACCAGCATCTCTCCCTCGCCCAGGGTGTAGATCTCTCGCTCGCGCTCGGTCTGCGGCGGGCGGTCTGGCGGCGGGACGGTGTCGAATCCGAAGTACTCGCGGCGCGGCGCGCTGGTTGTCGCTACCGCATCCAGGGCCAGCGGGTCGGGGAACTGGGGCTCACCCTCCGCCGCGGCCCTGATGGCGGCCTCATCCTCGGCTGTGGCCTTGGTCACGCGCGGTTTCTTGGGGCGTGTTTGCTTGGCGGTCGTCACGCCGGCCCTCCCGGCTCGTCGCGGTGCGCGGCCGCGTCCTCGAGCTTGCTCAGGTCCCACGTCTCGGGCCGCTCCAGCGGGCGGTTGCCGGCCGCGGCGGAATCGGCCGCGTCGTCGGGGAGCAGGAAGTCCTTGCGCTGCGGGAAGGACCGGTAGTCGGGCGACATGTAGATCCGCCGCAGGTCGCGGTTGCCCTCGAAGACGATACCCATCATGTCGTACATCTCCCGCTCGTGGAACATCGCGCCTTCCCACAGGGAGGTGATGGTGGGCATCACCGGATTGTCGCGGTCGACCTTGACCCGGATCCGGAGCCAGGTCGGATGGCGGTCCGAGTACAGGTGGTAGACGACCTCGAACCAGTTGCCGACCCCGTAGTCGACCGCGGCCGCATCGGCCAGGAAGAAGAAGCCGAAGTCTTCGTCATCGCGCAGGGTGCGGAGCGACTCGACGATCTTGTCGCGGGGAACCTGGATCTCGACCGTGTCCTCATCGGTCCACAGGTCGCTCGCCGCGTCGGCGAGGCGGTCGCTCAGCAGCCGGACCAGGGGTCCCGCCGCGGGGGGTGCGCTCAGCGCACGTCTCCTTCCCAGGATCGGAGGTCCGG
>JBIOTW010000019.1:0-18052 GCA_044866355.1 Candidatus Limnocylindria bacterium
CTCCACGTCCCGGGAGTCACCTGCGGCTGACCGAGCGGTGAGCCCATGACCAGCGACGGCTCGACGATGACCATGGTCGAGCACCTCGAGGAGCTGCGCCGCCGGCTGATGGTCGTCATCGTCGCCATCGGGGTCGCCGCCGTGGCAGGCTTCCTTGTTTCGGGCCCGGTCCTCGACCTTCTCCGCGTGCCGCTGCCCGATGAGTTCGACACGATCTACTTCACGAGCCCTGGCGGCGCCTTCGTCGCGCAGCTCAAGATCGCCGGCTTCATCGGTGTGGCGCTGGCCATGCCGGTCATCCTGTTCGAGATCTGGCGCTTCGTGACGCCAGGACTGCTACCGGGGGAGCGTCGCCTCCTGTGGCCGTTCCTGCTGGCGGCCCTGCTCCTGTTCGCCGTGGGTGTGGGCGTGGGGTTCGTCCTCATTCCGTACGCCCTGGGGTTCCTGCTGAGCTTCGCGCGGGAGGGTGTGGAGCCGCTGCTGACGATCGACGAGTACATCGGGTTCGTGACCACGCTGATGCTCGTGTTCGGACTGATGCTCCAGTTCCCGGTCGTCCTGATCGTCCTCTCGCGGCTGGGCATCGTGACCCCGGGTTGGCTTGCTTCGCGCCGGCGGTGGGTGATCCTCCTCATCGCCATCGTGGCGGCGGTGGCCACCCCGGGTGGAGACCCGTTCTCGATGGTCGTCCTGTCGCTGTTCATGTACGGCCTCTTCGAGGCGACCCTGCTCGTGGTCCGCGCCCTGCAGCGCGGCTCCCGTGATTCCGGCGCATCAGGCGCTTCCGGCACCGATGTCGACCGATGAGCGGGGTGTCCTGCTCCTGACCGATCCGGCCATGGCGGCTCACACCTGGCCAGGACATCCCGAGCGGCCGGAACGGCTCGACCCGGTCATCGCGGGGGTGACGGACGGGGCCAGGGCGGCGGGCGCTCACCTGGTTCAGCGCTCCGGGGCGCCGGCGAGCGTGGATCACCTGAAGCGCGTTCATGACCCACGCTACCTGGAGCTCCTCGCGACCGCAGCGCGGGGCGGCGGTGGCTGGCTCGACCCGGACACGTACCTGGTGAAGGATTCGGTGGCCGCCGCCTGGCTCGCGGCCGGCCTTGCCATCGAGGCGGCCGCAGCGGTGCACGGCGGTGAGGCGGACGTGGCGTTCGCCGCGGTTCGGCCTCCCGGCCACCATGCCCATCGGGATCAGGGCAAGGGGTTCTGCCTGGTGAACAACGTTTCGGTCGCGGCGATGTCGCTCCTTGGCGCGGAGGCCGCGCCCCGGGTCGCGATCCTGGACTGGGACGTGCACCACGGGGACGGGACGCAGGCCATTTTCGAGTCCAACCCGGCCGTGCTGTACGCCTCCACCCACCAGTTCCCGTGGTATCCCGGCACCGGATCTGCGGCCGAACAGTCCGCCACTCTGGTGAACGTGCCGCTCCCCGCGGGAAGCGGCGACGAGGTCTTCATGGCGGCCTGGCGCGACACGATCGTGCCCCGGGTAGAGGCCTTCGCGCCGTCCGCGATCCTCGTGTCGGCGGGCTATGACGCTCACCGCGACGACCCATTGGCCGGCTTGATGGTGACCGAGGCGGGCTTCCGCGAGGTGGCCCGGGAGGCGGGCGCGGTCGCGCGGCGTCTGGGCCTGCCGGGGGTGGCGCTCACCCTGGAAGGTGGGTACGACCCCGATGCGCTTCGGGAGTGCACGAGCGCCACGATCGAGGGTCTGCTCGTCGGGCTTGGCATCGAGCCCCGGCTGGATCCGCGCGAGTGACGGCTATACTCGGAAGGGTGTCGTCCCGGCGGACCTCGGTGGCTCCCGCAGATCGCCCGACGCGGCGCTCTCCGCCGCGCCGGTCAACCCGAGCGCCCGCCGCGCGGGCCGCGGACCTCAAGCCGGCAACCAGATCGGTCACCAAACCTCCCGCCAAGCCCACGATCGAGCCGGTTGAGCAGCTTGACGTGGAGATCGTGACCTTCGGATTCAAGTTCGGGCTTCCCAGCAAGGCCGACCTCGTATTCGACGTCCGGTTCCTGACCAACCCGTTCTGGGTGCCTGACCTCAAACCCCTATCCGGCCTCTCGGCCCCGGTGCGAGCCTTCGTCCTGGAGCAGCCGCAGGCCGAGCGCTTCCTCGACCTCGTGGTCCAGCTCCTCGAGCTGACAGTACCCGCCTATCGGGCGGCCGGCCGCAGACAGCTGACCGTGGCGCTGGGCTGCACGGGCGGGTACCACCGCTCCATCGCGCTGGCCGAGGAGCTGGCGGGTCGATTGGGCGGGCTGAAGGGCGCATCGGTATCAGTCATGCATCGGGAGCTGCGCCGATGAGGAGACCGCGTCTCCCGCGCTGGCTGTATCCCGGCATGCACATCAAGCGCTGGATGGGAGCAACCCTGCTGGGCCTGACCATCCTGGCCCTGGGTGCCGCCATCCTGCTGATCGAGGCCTATCGGCGCCTCATCGTCGAAGTCCCGGACATCGCGATCCTGCTGGGCGCCGAGCTGGACCGGCCGATTCGGGCCGCCATCGTGCTGGTGGTCGGCGTCGCGCTGACCGGGTTCGGGATGTGGAAGCTCATGCACAGCGTCATCTCGCCGTTCGTGACGCGTGGCGACTCGGTGATGGAGGTGCTGTACACCAAGCGCTACCTGGCCCGCGGTCCGCGGATCGTGGCCCTTGGTGGCGGGACCGGCCTGTCGACCCTGCTGCGCGGGCTCAAGGCCTACTCGGCCAACATCACGGCCATCGTGGCCGTGGCCGACGACGGAGGGAGCAGCGGCCGGCTGCGTCAGCAGCTGGGCATCGTGCCGCCGGGGGACATCCGCAACTGCATCGCGGCGCTCGCCGACGCGGAGCCCCTCATGACCCAGCTCATGCAGTACCGCTTCCCACCCGGCTCGGGCCTGGACGACCACGCGTTCGGGAACCTGTTCATCGCGGCCATGACCGCGGTCACCGGCGACTTCGACGAGGCCGTACGCGAGTCGAACCGGGTGCTCGCGGTCCGGGGCCAGGTCCTGCCCGCCACCAGCGTCCCGCTCAACCTGACCGCTCAGTTGGCATCCGGACGCGTCGTGCGCGGGCAGGCCGCGCTCAGCCAGGCGACGGAGCCGATTTCGCGAGTCGAGATCGATCCTGGGGACGTGCGGGCCACGCCCGAAGCGCTGGAGCGGATCCTGGAGGCGGACCTGATCGTCATCGGTCCCGGCAGCCTGTACACCAGCGTGATTCCGAACCTCCTGATCAGCGACATCCACGACGCGCTGTCCGCGGCCGATGGCCTGCGGGTCTACGTCTGCAACGTCGCCACGCAGCCCGGGGAAACCGGCGGCTTCACCGCCTCACGCCACCTGACCACACTGTTCGATCACGTCGGCGATCAGCTGGTGGACATCGTCCTCCTGAACCGAAACCGGGCCGCGCGCCAGCCGCTGGGCTGGCTGGGACATCCGGTTCAGCTCGACACCCGCCAGCTCGAGGAGATTCCGGTGGTGGTCGTCGAGGACGACCTCATCGACGACCAGAATGCCCATCACCATGACCCCGACAAGCTGGCTGCGGTTCTCCTCCGACTGCTCCAGGAAGATCGGCCCGCGCGGCCGCGACAACGACTCCGGCGACCGGTGGCGACCGCCAGCTGACGCCCGATGCGCCTCGCGCGAGACGTGAAGGGAGAGCTGGCCCGGATTGAGCCGGCTCGAGACTGCTGCCGGCGGGCCGAGCTGGAGGGCCTCCGCTTCCAGGGCGGCGAGGCGATCCGGACCCTGGATCCATCCACGGCACGGGTGGCGATGCGGCTGAGCGCGAGCCCCGCCACCTCGAGCCGCCCGGAAGGCGGGTCAGGCATGCGTCATCACCTGGCGGTGGCGGCGCCGCGCCAGGGCGGGACGTGGCGCTGGGCGTCGGCCAAAGCGTGTGACCGGCGGGCATTCCTGCGTGGCGTGGTGCTGGGCAGCGGCTCGCTGTCGTTCTCCACGACCGGCCCGCACGTCGAGTTCGTGTTCCGAGACCGCAGCCGCGCGCGTCGCCTGCGTCGCGCGCTGACGACGAGCGGGATCCGTGCCGTCGAGTACCAGCGCCGCGGTCGGGCGGTCGTTTACCTGAAGGGGCGGGACGAGGTCGCGACCCTCCTCCATCTGACCGGAGCGCACGGCGCCCTTCTCGACTTCGAGGCTGAGCAGGTGGGCCGCGACGTCCAGAATCGGCTCAACCGACTGTTGAATGCCGAATCGGCGAACGTCAACCGGACGGTTCACGCCGCCGAGCGCCAGGTCCGCGCCATTGCGCGGATCGAGGCCGCGGGCCGGCTCGACGACCTTCCTCCAGGCCTTCGCATCGTGGCCTTCGCGCGAAGGGCGCATCCGGAAGCTGATCTCGAGGCGCTGGCCGAGGTTCTCGGGCTGGGCCGTTCAGCCGTGCATCACCGACTTCGGCGGCTGGAGCAGCTCGCGGCCGAGCCAATCCGGCGCCGCCGCGCGCGGTGACCGCCCCGCGGCGACCGCTGGTGGCGGCCAACTGGAAGATGCATCCCACCCACCGCCAGGCGGCCGTCGAGCTGGCCCAGGCCGTGGCCCAGGCCACTGACGGCGTCACGGCGGAGGTGGTCGTGTGTCCGCCGACCATCTGGCTCCTCGACGTGGCGAACGCCCTGCGCGGAACCGGGGTGGGGGTCGGCGCCCAGACGATGCACGACCAGGAGTCCGGCGCGTTCACCGGAGAGATCTCGCCACTCATGCTCGCGGGCGTCGCCCGCTACGTGATCCTCGGTCACTCGGAGCGGCGCCAATACCAAGGCGAGACCGACGAGGCGGTGGGAGCCAAGGTGGCCAGCGCGGTTGCGCATGACCTGGTGCCGATCGCAGCGATCGGCGAACGAGCCGATGAGCGAGCGGATGACGCGACCGAACGCGTGATCGAGCGCCAGCTGCGTGCCGCCATCTCCCGACTGGACCGATTGGGCGGCAGCGGCCTGGTGATCGCCTACGAGCCGGTTTGGGCCATCGGCACGGGTGACGCGGCGTCGGCCGCCGATGCCCAGGCCGCTGCCGCCCAGATTCGGAACCTCCTCCACGAGGCGGACCCGGACGGCGCCCACGAGGTCCGGATCCTGTACGGCGGCAGCGTCGCCCCCGACACGGCCGGCGCCTACTTCGCGCAGCCCGACGTGGACGGCGCCCTGGTCGGCGGCGCCTCGCTGGATCCGGATGGCTTCGCCGCCATCGCCCGAGCGGCAGGCTGACACCGCCCGTACCGGTGGAGCCAGCCGTCAGACCCGTCGTCCTCTGCGTCCTGGACGGGTTCGGGATCGGTGATGGCTCCTTGGCCGATGCCGTGGCGGCGGCGCCGATGCCCACCTGGCGGCGCCTCCTGGTCGAGTGGCCGCATGCGCAGCTTGCCGCCGCCGGCGAAGCGGTGGGCCTTCCCGCCGGGCAGATGGGGAACAGCGAGGTCGGCCACCTGAATCTGGGGGCCGGCTTTCCGGTCCTCCAGGACCTGCCACGCATCAACCGCGCCATCGCCGACGGATCGTTCGCCCGCAACCCGGCCCTGGTGGCGGCTGCCCGCCATGCCCTCACCAACGGCGGTCGGCTCCATCTGCTGGGGCTCATCGGTCCGGGAGGCATCCACGCGCACGACGACCATCTCGTGGCCATGTCGGCGCTCGCCCACCGGGAGGGGCTCAGCCCAGACCGGATCCTGCTGCATGCCTTCACCGACGGGCGTGACACGCCTCCTCGCTCAGCGGGGGAGCTGCTGCTGGCCTTGCTGGGACGCCTCGACGGGCTCGCCACCTTGGCGACGGTCTCGGGGCGCTACTGGGCGATGGACCGGGACCGGCGATGGGCGCGCACCCAGCGGGCCTACGCGGCCATCGTCCACGGCACGGGGCCCCGGGCCACGGACGGAGCGGCCGCCGTGTCTGCGGCGTATGACGCCGGGATCGGGGACGAGTTCATCGAGCCCACCGCCGTGCTAGCGGACCCGCGCGTGGGCGACGGGGACGCACTCGTGCACCTGAACTTCCGGGCCGATCGCGCCCGGCAGCTCACGCAGGCCCTGGCGCTGCCCGACTTCGACGCCTTCGATCGTGGCCCGACGCCAAGTCAGCTGTCGGTCACCACCCTGAGCGAGTACCAGGCTCCCGACGAGCTGCCGGTCCAGGTGGCCTTCCCGCCGACGATGGTGGATGGCCTGGCGGCCCACCTGTCCCGCCTCGGGCTGCGGCAGCTGCACCTGGCCGAGACCGAGAAGTACGCCCACGTGACGTATTTCTTCAATGGCGGCGTCGAGACGGCATTCCCCGGGGAGGATCGCATCCTCGTGCCATCGCGCCGCGACGTGGCGACCTATGACCTCGCCCCGGCGATGAGCGCCGAGCCGATCACCGAACGCCTCGAGGCGGCGGTGGCCGGGGGCGAGTACGCGTTCATCGTGATGAACTACGCGAATCCGGACATGGTCGGCCACACCGGCAGCTGGGAAGCGGCCCTCGATGCCCTGTCCGTGATCGACGGCTGTCTGGCCCGTCTCGAGACGGTAGTACTCGCCGCGAACGGAGCGTTGATCGTCACCGCCGATCACGGCAACGTGGAGCGGATTCGCGACGAGAACGGGAAGCCCCATACCGCCCACACCACGGCCGACGTCCCGCTGGTGCTGGTCAGCGAGCGCTGGCGCCACGCCCGCCTTCGGGACGGCATCCTGGCCGATGTGGCGCCCACCATCTGCGAACTGCTCGAGGTTCCCGTGCCCAGCACGATGACCGGTCGCAGCCTCCTGGCCATGTCGGGCCCGGATTGAGCTGACCCCGACGGGGCTGCTCTATACTTCGCGCCCCGTGAACGTCCTCACCCTCGTCCAGTCCATCATGGCCGTCGCCCTGGCCGTCGCCATCCTTCTCCAGCAGCGCGGCGCCGGTGTCGGCGGCGCCTTCGGTGGCGAGGTCACCGCCTACCGCAGCCGACGCGGCATCGAGCGGACCCTGTTCCGGCTGACCATCGTCCTCGCCGCGCTGTGGGTCGTCTTCTCGGTCCTCGGCCTCTACCTCCAGACCGTCTGACCCCGACCCGGAAGTACCGTCAGGGCGCGGGACTCGCGCGGGCGAACGACCGTGTGTAGAATCGTTGGTAGGCCGCCGGGTCGCATCCGTGATCAGGATGTGATCTGGCGGCTCGTGAATCGGTCCTGCAAGCCGATTCAACCGGGCCGAGGTGGCGGAATAGGCAGACGCGCTAGGTTCAGGACCTAGTGACCATTACGGTCGTGTGGGTTCAAGTCCCTCCCTCGGTACCAGCATCATTGCCCAGGTGGCGGAATTGGTATACGCGTACGTTTGAGGGGCGTATGAGGCAACTCATCCGGGTTCAAGTCCCGGCCTGGGCACCACTCCCGCCGAACCGATGACGCCGCTCCTCCGGAGCGGCGTTTTGGCGTAGGCTGCACCGCGGGCGGTTAGCTCAGCTGGTCAGAGCACCTCGTTTACACCGAGGGGGTCGGGGGTTCGAGCCCCTCACCGCCCACCATTGCCTGCGGGTACCATGCGGGTCATCGCCATTACCTGAGGAGACCTTGTCCTGATGGACGCCCTTCCCTGGATCCTGCTGATCGTGGTCGCGGTCGTCGTGATTGGCGGCATCCTCATCTACAACGGCCTGGTCCGGCTCCGCAACCAGGTCGACGAGGCCTGGAACCAGATCAGCGTGCAGCTCAAGCGCCGTCACGACCTGATTCCGAACCTCGTGAACGCGGTCCGCGGCTACATGGAGTTCGAGCAGGAAACCCTGACCCGGGTGACCGAGGCGCGCAATGCCGCTGTGAGCGCCCAGAACCAGGGCCCGGCCGCCGCCAGCGGCGCGGAGAACTTCCTGACCGGCGCCCTGCGCCAGCTGTTCGCCCTGGTCGAGAACTACCCCGACCTCAAGGCCAACCAGAACGTCCTGCAGCTTCAGGAGGAGCTGACCACGACCGAGAACCAGATCGGCTTCGCGCGCCAGCACTACAACGCGACGGTGCGGGAGCTGAACACCACGATCCAGACCTTCCCGAACGTGCTGTTTGCCGGCGCGCTTGGGTTCCGCGAGCGGGACTACTTCCAGATCGAAGAGACCGATACGGCCGTCCCCGAGGTGAAGCTCCGAGGCTGACCGCGGTGCGGGGCAAGCGAACACGGTGACCGGCTCCGCCCCGACGTTCTTCTCCCAGATCGCCGCCAATCGGCGGGCGAGCTGGCTGCTCATGCTGGTCGTGACCCTGCTCCTGGTGGCGCTGGCCGGGAGCGCGGGATACGCGCTGGGGTACGGCTGGGCGGGGATTCCCTTCGCCATCGTCCTGTCCGCCCTCCTGGGCAGCGGCTCCTACTTCGGCGGTGATCGACTGGTGCTGGCCGCCAGCGACGCGCACGAGATCGACCGCGCCAACCCCCCCGACGCGACGCGGCAGCTGATGAACGTGGTGGAGGAGATGCGGCTGGCGAGCGGCCAGCCCATGCCCCGGGTCTACGTCATTCCCGACACGGCGCCCAATGCCTTCGCCACCGGCCGCGACCCGAAGCACGCATCCCTGGCCGTCACCGCCGGGCTGCTGGAGAAGCTCGACCGCGAAGAGCTGCAGGGCGTGATCGCCCACGAGATGAGCCACGTCCGCAACTTCGACATACGGTTCATGCTCCTGATCGGCGTCATGGTCGGGTCCATCGCCCTCATCGCCGACTGGTTCCTCCGCATCTCGTTCTGGGGCGGAGGCCGGCGCGGCGGAGGACGGGACCGCGATGGGGGAGGCGGGATCCTGGCCCTGGTTTTCGTCCTGGCCCTGGTTCTGTCGCTCATCAGCCCGATCATCGCGCGCCTCGTCATGCTGGCCGCCAGCCGCCGCCGAGAGGGCCTGGCCGATGTCAGCGCGGTGGAGCTGACCCGCAACCCGCTCGGCCTGGCGGGCGCCTTGCGCAAGATCGCCGAGGATCCCGAGGTGCTGGAGGTCGCGAACAAGGCCACCCAGCACCTGTACATCGTGAATCCGATCAAGACGTTCGAGGAACGATCCCGCTCGATGTGGGACACCCATCCACCCATCGCGGAGCGGATTCGCGTCCTCGAGGGCCTCGCCGGCGCCGCGGCCGCGCCTGGCGGGATCGGTCCGGACTTACGGTGAGTCAACTCGCGGCGAGGCCGGATCGGTGGCCTGGGCGCGCTGTCGGACATCCGACAGGCGTATTGTCGAGCCGGTACTTGTCACGGCCGCAACCCCACGTGATCGTCCGTGCACGGGGGGATCGCAACATGGAGGACAGGACCATGACCTCGACCGGTGGCTCAGTTTCGGCGGGTGATCGCGGAGCAGCAGGGCCTGTGGCCTTCGCCGCAGCTGACGACGCCCGAGCCTTGCGCGCCCTCCTGGAGGGCCGCGAGGGACAGGCGATCCCCATCACCCTGACGGTTCCACCCGACACCGACGCCGATGTCGAAGGTCACTTGTCGCTCCAGTCAGTGGCGCTGACGCTCCATCTGGACGAGGACGACACCGAGGGCCACGCGATCAGCCTCCATTTCCCGACCGCTGAGGACGCGGCCCGATTCCGCCGTAACGTGATCCTGACCGGGGCGCTGGCCGGCTCGATTGTTCTCGGATCCGCCGGGGCCGTTGTCATCAGCAGCCAGCCCGCCTCGCCGGCCGACGAGGTCCCGCTCCTGCGCACGCCGGTCTACGAGCGACCGGCGGGCCACGGCCTCCTGGAGGGCGTGGATCCGATCCCGGCGATCTCGGTGCCGGCCGCTGCCACGCCGTTGACGACGTCGATCGACCCCGCCACCGGGCGTCCCGCTGATCGCGGATTCCTGGAGGGCGTGGACGGGCCGGTCCCGGGTCCCGCGGATTCCCCGGCCACCCGGCCGCCGGGCCGAGGCCCCCTCCATGGAGTCGACGACTGACCGCGTCGAATTGACCGGCCGCTGCCACCCCGCCGCGGCCGGACCAACGGTGAGTTGACCCGCGGCGAAGCCGATCGGTATCCTGATCCGGCGCCCGACACGCAGGCCGGGAGGCGGCAGCCTCAGCTGACGACGCGGGCCGAGGTAGCTCAGTTGGTAGAGCACCGCCCTGAAGAGGCGGGTGTCGTCAGTTCGAATCTGACCCTCGGCACCACCTGGTGGCGACGGGCGAAAACGGGCGGAAGTGGCTCAGTTGGTAGAGCATCACCTTGCCAAGGTGAGGGTCGCGGGTTCGAGTCCCGTCTTCCGCTCCATTTCTTTGCCCTTGCGGCTCTGCTAGCCTCAGATTCCGGATGCCCCGTCGTCTAGCTGGCAGGACAGCGGACTTTGGATCCGTGAACCGAGGTTCGAATCCTCGCGGGGCAGCCAGGCGCATCGGTGGCGACGTGCCCGAGTGGCCAGGGAGCGGTCTGCAAAACCGCGTACACGGGTTCGAATCCCGTCGTCGCCTCCACGCACTGCCTAGAATCGGCTGATGAAGGTCACGCTCGTGGTCGACCGGGCGGGCGTTCTGCTCTGCCGTCCCGCTGAGCGGGCGAAGCTGCCGGAGGTAGGGCAGGCGTTCACGATCGAGGACGAGGGCGACGAGGCTACCTACGCCTCAAGTGTGCTGGCCGTCGGAACGGGGCCGAATCGCACGCCGCTGGTGTACGGCGGGCCGTGGCCGCACCAACCGGATGATCCCGAATTGAAGCGACATAACTTCCGGCCCTGCTCTCCCGAGGAGCGCGAGAAGATCGAGGCCGCCATCGCGCAAGGGGACGACTGAGCCCTCCAGATCGACGTGGGCGCACTAGCGTTGCGTTGACGCACCTGGGCATGAACCATCCCACAATCGGCGATGTAGGACGAGTAAGGGATCAATCTGCGCATCCGGGAGAAAGAGGAGGGTCATGCGACGGTTCACGATTTCCCTGCTGGTGGTGCTGGTACTGACCCTGGCGTCGGTGGGCAGCGCCTTGGGACACGTCCACGGAGTTACGCCGCTCAACTGCGCGGGCCTTACGACTGAGAACGCAAATGCCGGCGGCAATGGCACCAATGGGACACCGGCCGATGACGCCACCGGGGGGCCGATTGTCGGCGTCATCCCTGTAGGAACCGGCAACGCTTCATTTACTCTTGGAACGGGCGCCGCGGGCAGGCACTCGTCGCTCTGTTGACGCACGGCCGTTGGGGTCCGTAAGGGCGCCCAGCGGCTCACCCGGTCTGAGGTAGCGGCTTCGGGGAGGGGGCGACCGCCTATCCTTTCCCCGGCCGGTGTGGCGAAATGGCAGACGCGGCGGACTTAAACTCCGCTGCCCCCTCGGGGGCGTGGGGGTTCGAATCCCTCCTCCGGCACTACCGTTTCATGCTCAGGGTCGGGCGACTTCGACACGTACCGGCCCCGAACGAATGTTCGATCGGGGCCGTTTGACAGCCACGTTGACAGCCACGACTCACATGCCGTCCGCGCCCGGCTCCGGCACCCTATCAGGGCCACGGCATCCTGTAGGTCCAGCACCCGTTGTTTTCGACGACGTCAAACGCTCCTGGCGGCACGCCGCCCGGGCCGGCGTCGCACACGACGTAACTGAACACCTGGTGCGACAACATGTAGCTGACGACTGCGAACCCGATCACCGCTACCACGATGGCAACCAGGATCACACGCAAGCCGAGCGCTCCACGCATCCGTCGCTCAGCCGCCTGGACTTGAGCCATGCAGGCAGCGTATCAGCCCAAAGAGGCCAAGGACCCAGCGGGCGCTCGACTTGTCCGTGGCTTACTGCCGGAGGGCTTGGCGATTAGTCAGCCCGGGTGCAGCTGAAGCCGTCGTCGAACACGATCCGATCCTCCGACTCGATTGTGGCCATGTCCCCGTCGAAGGAGACCCTGTCGCCCTCGACGGTCCAGGTCAGCTCGCCGGACAGTCGGTCGATCTCCGGATTCGTGTTCGTGACCGTGCCGTCCGCTCGTATCTCGATGTCGTCCTCTTGGGGTCGGGGGGGAGGCCCGCAGTTCCAGCTCCCCACGATCGAAACTTCCCCCTCCGCGGCCGGCGTGGCTTGCGTCCCGGGCGTGCACGCTGCAACCGCGAGTGCGAGCGCCGTGATGGCGATCTGCAGAGACGTCGGGATGATTCTCATGATCGATCCTTTCTCCGTCCCAGATTCCGGTCGCGAATATAGCCCGCGGCGTAGTCGACGGAATCCCTCGCCCGTGAGCCCAAATAGCGCGGTCGGTGCGTCGGGAGACGGCCTCACCAGTCACCATAAGTCCCGGTTCGCCCCGGCCAGCCTGCCCAAGCGTGTGCGTAGCGCGAGCTAGCCCCGGCTGAAGAGCGGTCGGCGCTGCTTGGTCGGCTTGGCGGTCGCGCGCAGCTCGGCGCCCACCAGTGCGGCGGTCAGCCGCTGGATGGCCAGTCCCACCGGGGAGCTGGGCTTGGACAGCACGATCGGCGTGCCCTCGTTCACGGAGCGGATCATTTCCACGTCCGCGAACGGGATCTCGGCCGTGGGCCGGGAGCGCAGGAGGTTCTCGATGTCGCGCGTCTTCAGGAGCTCCCGCCCGGAGATGTGGTTGACCACGAAGTGGGTTCGACCCTGGAGAATGGCCGCTTCGTCGAGGAAGTGAATGAGGTCGCTCATGGCGCGCAGGGCGCCGAGCTCGGGGAACACGACGAACACGTTCGCTTGCGCCTGCTCCAGGACCCAGATGGTGCGGGGATCGAGGCGCGCCCCACAGTCGACCACCACGAAGTCGAACACGCTGCGGAGGGTCCCGATCACCTGCTCAACCTCCTCGACGGTGATCCGGGCGGCGCTGTCGGGGCTGGTAGGCGAGGCCAGGACCTGGAGTCCTGAACTATGCGGCGTGAGGTAGACGGCCAGTCCCTCCGGATCGGTCCGCGCGCTGTCGTCATCGGCGAGTCGGGCGAAGTCGAGCCTTGGGGTGAGGTTGAGGTGAGTTGCCGCCTGGC
The DNA here is from genome assembly GCA_044866355.1 of Candidatus Limnocylindria bacterium. Classification (GTDB taxonomy): domain Bacteria; phylum Chloroflexota; class Limnocylindria; order QHBO01; family QHBO01; genus DASTEQ01. Next base: position 12,940 of record JBIOTW010000019.1, read on the forward strand.
CGAACTGGAGGTCGAGGTCCACGAGGACGACTCGGGCGCCCGGCATGTCACCTGACCCTCCACTGGGCAGGAGCGCGGCGCAGTTGACGGCCAGGGCCGTAGTCCCCACCCCGCCCTTGGGCGAGAAGAAGGCGATCAGCTGGCCCGTGCCCGAGGCGGTTGGGTCCGGGGCCACCGAGCCAGCGCGGATGAGCAGGGCGCGGACCCGCGATTCGAGCTCGCGCCGAGCGAAGCCAGCCTCGATGACGTCATCGGCACCTGCCTCGAGGAAGGCGATGCGCGCCTCGACGTCACCGGGCGGCGCGACGACGAGGATGGGCACGCTCTCGTCACGGCGGGCTGCCCGCATGGAGCCGATGGCCCCCGAAGCGGTCAATCCCTCGGCGATGACGAGGTCCACGCCACCGCCACTCAGGGCGGCTACCGCCTCGGTTGGGGTCGTCACCTCCCGCACTTCCTGGTCGGAGGCGGTGAGCGCCGCATGCAGCGCCGTTCGGAGCGATTCGTCCGGGGCGCAGATCAGGATGACGGGGCGACGGGGCGGCACGGCAGCCTCAGTGCAGGTGAGCCATCAGGATACGAAAGAGCCGACAGGATAGACGGGGACCGATCCGGCCGCCAGCGAGTGGGCAGCGAGCGGGTCCCGGGCTCGGCTATACTGCCCACGCGCCTCCGCTTCGGAGGCCCGCCCGTTTCATGACCCTTTCTGCCGTACCGCCCTGGCGAGTGCCGCAAACCCAGAGAGAGGAGATGTCCGGCCCGTGCGCCGATACGAACTCATGCTGTTGTTCCGGCCCGACCTGGAGGACGACCAGCTCCAGGCGGCCGTCGAACGCGTCACGCGCGCCATCGTGAACGCCGGAGGCGGGCTGACGAAGATCTCCCCGTGGGGCAAGCGACGCCTCGCGTACCCCATTCAGCACCATCGCGACGCGTCGTACTTCCTGATCCATTTCGAGATCCAGCCGTCCGCGGTGCGGGAGATCGAGCGCGGCCTGCTGATCAGCGAGGAGATCCTTCGCCACCTGGTCGTGGTGCTCGAACCGCGCCGCGCACGCCTCTCGGACGCCGCTGAAGACGAAACGGGCGAGGCCGACGAGGATCTGGCACCCCCGCCCCCGATCGAGGAGCTCCAGCTGGGGGCCGACGACGAGACCGATGACGACGAGACCGATGACACCGAGACCGATGAAGCCGAAGACGACGTGAACGCGCCCGAGGAGGTGGCGAGATGACCCTGAACAAGATGATGATCATCGGCAACCTGGGAGCCGATCCCGAGCTGCGCTACACGCCGGGCGGCAAGGCCGTCACCAACCTCCGCGTTGCGGTCAACAACCGATACCGCGGCCAGGACGGCGAATGGCAGGAAGAGACGCAGTGGTTCCGCGTCGAGCTGTGGGACCAGGCGGCCGAGCGCGCAGCCGAACAGTTTCGCAAGGGCAACAAGGTCTTCGCGGAGGGCCAGCTGCGCGTCCGCGAGTTCGAGGGCAACGACGGTCAGAAGCGGACCTCGGTCGAGATCCGGTTCGCGCGCGTCATCTCACTCGAGCGCCGCGATCCCGGCGAGGCTTTCGGCATCGGCGAAGGTGCCAGCGATGCGCCTCCCGCAGCCGTCCCGCGGGGCGCCACCACCGCGGCTGGCGAGAGTGCCTCCGCGGAGACGGTGGACCTCGACGACATCCCCTTCTGACCTCGCCTGAGGACTGATCAAGCATGGCCAACCCTGCCCGACCCCGACGCCGCGAGACGGCCGACTACTACCGTGACCGCCGACGCCGCAAGGTCTGCAACTTCTGCGTCGACAAGGTCGACACCATCGACTACAAGGAGGTCAACCGCCTCCGGCGCTATCTCTCCGAACGGGCCAAGATCGAACCCCGCCGGAAGACCGGGACCTGCGCGCGGCACCAGCGCATGCTGACCGTGGCCCTGAAGCGCGCCCGCCACGTGGCCCTCCTGCCCATCGCTCCCCAGCATCTGCGGCCCTGATCTCGCCATCGCCTGACGTTCGGCGCGACTGAAGACTTCGGCATGGAAGTCCTCGTCTTCGTCTTCTCCCTGGCGATCATCCTGATCGGTGCCGAGCTGTTCACGAACGGCATCGAGTGGTTTGGCCATCGCCTGAACCTGGGTGAGGGGGCGATCGGCAGTGTGCTGGCTGCCGTGGCCACCGCCCTTCCGGAAACCCTCATCCCGGTTATCGCCATCCTGGGTCCGCTCCTGACGGGCAGCGAGCCGAGCGTCGGTCGCGAAGAGATCGGCGTCGGCGCCATCCTTGGCGCTCCCTTCACACTGGCCACGCTGGCGATGTTCATCACCGGTCTGGCCGTCCTGCTCTATGCCCGACGTGGACGCCGGGGATCTCCGATGACCATCAATGTCGATGTCATGGCCCAGGACGTGGTGTTCTTCATCGCCGCCTACGTCATCGCCATCGGGGCGGCGTTCCTCCCAGAGGCGTGGCGCTGGGCGGACTTGGTGGTCGTCGCGGCGCTGACGGGGATCTACGTCTTCTATGTTCGCGCCCACTTCCGTCAGGAGGGCAGCGGGGAAGCACCCGAGCTCGCCCGCCTGCATGCCACGCGCATGCCCGGGATGGGTGGAGGGATCGCGCTTCACCTTCCGGAAGAGGGCGTGCCGATCGATGTCCACGGCTTGCCGCGGCTATGGATCATCGTCGCGCAGACCTTGGTCGCCCTGGCCTTAATCATCCTCGGCGCTCGTGCATTCGTCACCGCGCTCGAGAGCGTTTCGGCCGGCATCGGCTTCGATCCGCGTCTGTTCGCGTTGATCATCGCGCCCATCGCCACCGAGCTGCCGGAGAAGTTCAACAGCGTGCTGTGGGTGCGCAACGGGAAGGACACGCTGGCCATGGGAAACATCACCGGCGCCATGGTCTTCCAGGCCTGCTTCCCGACGGCGATCGGCATCCTGTTCACGAGCTGGGCGTTCACCCCCGAGAGTGCGCTGTCGTTCGCCTCGGCCGGTGCGGCGATCCTGGCCACGGTGCTCATCCTGGGACCGATGCTGCGAACGCACCGCCTGCAGGGGTCATGGTTGCTCATCGGCGGGCCGATCTACGTGCTGTACATCCTCGCCATCCTGCTCTTCCCGCCAGGCGCGGGCTGACCCGCCGGCATGGCGCGAGGGCGATTTCGCGCAGGGCGGGCGTATACTCTCCGCCGGTGCCGAGACCCCGTCCCGCCCACGCGGCCCGGCCGGTGAGGAGAGTGCCGTGTTGAAGCAGGAATCCTCAACTGGCGTGCAACCCCATCCCCGCTCCACGGCTGGCCTGTGGGCCTTCTTCCGCGGGGAGCTCGTCCCGCTGGATGAGGCCCGCATCAGCGTCACGACCCATGCCTTCAACTACGGCACCGCCGTGTTCGAGGGGATTCGGGCGTACTGGAACCCGGACCAGGAGCAGCTCTACGGCCTGGACCTGCTGGCCCATTTCCAGCGCCTGCATCGGTCCGCGCCGATCCTGCAGCTCGAGCTGCGACAGAGCCCGGAAGAGCTGGTCGACATCACGACCGAGATGCTGCGGCGCAGCGCGATGCGAGAAGACGCGTATATCCGGCCGATCCTCTACAAGTCCACCGAAGCGGTCGGAGTTCGCCTCCACAACCTGGAGACGGACCTCGTCATCTTCACGCTGCCCTTCGGCAAGTACATCGACACCGAGAGTGGCATTCGCGCCATGGTCAGCAGCTGGCGGCGCAACGACGACAACGCCATCCCGGCTCGCGCCAAGATCACCGGCGGGTACGTGAATGGGGCGCTCGCGAAGTCGGAGGCCCAGGTCAACGGCTACGACGAGGCGATCATGCTGACCCACGACGGGCATGTCAGCGAGGGCAGCGCCGAGAACCTGTTCATCGTCCGCGACGGGGCGCTGATCACGCCCGCTGTGTCGGACAACATCCTGGAGGGCATTACCCGGCGCCACATCATGGAGGTCGCCGGCGACCTGGGCATCGGCGTGGTCGAGCGCGTCATGGACCGGACCGAGCTGTACCAGGCCGATGAGGTCTTCCTGTGCGGGACCGGCGCGCAGCTGGCTCCGGTGGTCGAGATCGACAACCGGACGATCGGAACCGGTGCGCCCGGACCAATCACCCGGCGGCTGCACAAGATCTACTTCGACGCGGTTCGAGGTCGCTCCGACACCTACCGCGGCTGGCTGACGCCGGTCTACTGACCTCCCGGGCCCAGGGCGGGATGACAGGGGAGAACGGAGCACGAGAATGACAGCCCAGGCCCTTGCGCCTCTGGCTCGCGTCGCGCTCGCGCGCAGCCCGGTGCGCATGCTCGTACCCGCCCTAATCGCCCTCGTGGTGGGAGGCGCGGGGCTCGGCCTCGGCGCAGTCATCGGGGGGACGCCGGGCATTGCCCTCCTCGTCGGCGGCTCGATTGTGCTCGCCTTCGGACTGTGGCTCGCGGCGCGCGTCCTCTCACTTCGGCTGCTCATCGAGCCCGGATACCTCCACCTGCGGGGTTTGGGGACCGATCGCCGATTCAAGCTGGCACGAGGCCAGCTGGCTCGGGTTCCCACTGCCGGCCCGCGCCGGGTGAGCCTGGCCGTTCGTCCTGGCTCGCTGGGGCTGGCCGTGGGAAAGGCGAAGCTTCCGAGCGGCGAGCCCGTCCACGTCATCCGCCTGGGCGCGACGCCGTCGGTCATCCTGGTGCCGACCGAGCAGGGCCGCGTCGCGCTGGCCGTCGCGTCCGAGGCAGCGTTCGTCGACGCGCTGGTGGCGGCCGCCCGCAAGCGCGCCGAGCAGCCGGCGGCGGTTGCACCGGTGGAGGCGGCAGTCTCAGCGGCCGAGCCGACGCCAGCGGCCCCCGCGGCGTCGGTTGTGTCAACGGCTGTAGCGCCGGCAGCCGGGTTGCCCTCCCGGGCATCGGTTGCCGATATGCCCGTCCCGCCTCCGACGGCGGCCTTGGCGACCGGGTCGGCGGTCGCGGTCCGGCCCACGCCGACGCCAGCCACTCCGCTGCCCTTCCCGGCGGAGCCTGAGCCACCGAGGGCTCGGCCGCTGACCGGGATCGAGCGCATGTGGCTCGAGGACCGGCTTGCGCGCGAGCGCCGAGCGGCCCTGGCCGGCGCCCGGGA
>JBIOTW010000020.1:0-14251 GCA_044866355.1 Candidatus Limnocylindria bacterium
GGCCACGATCCCTACAGCGCGAGCAAGGCCGCCGCCGAGATCGTGGTGGCCAGCTTTCGCTCCAGCTTCTTCGGGGACGATGGCCATCCCGCCCAGATTGCGAGTGCCCGCGCCGGCAACGTGATCGGTGGTGGTGACTGGGCGGCGGATCGACTCGTGCCGGACTGCCTGCGGGCGTTCGCGGCCGGTGAGCCAGTCCACTTGCGCCGCCCCGATGCGGTGCGGCCGTGGCAGCACGTGCTGGTTCCGCTGTCGGGGTATCTCGCCCTGGCGTCGCGGCTCCTAGGCGAAGGCGGGGAGCGCTTCGCCCGGGCGTGGAACCTCGGTCCGGACGCCGGTGATGACGCGAGCGTGAACGAGGTCGCCCAGCGAGTTGCGACGCTGTGGGGCGGAGCCGCCCGGGTGGAGCACGCCGCCGAGCCGCCCTGGCCAGAGGCGGGACTCCTGCGCCTCGACAGCACGCGGGCGCGCTCGGAGCTCAATTGGGCGCCTCACTGGTCCCTGCAGCAGGCGCTTGAGCACACGGTCGCGTGGCACCAGGCATGGTTGCGCGGAGACGACATGCAGGCGGTCTGCCGCGAGCAGATCGCGGCGTACTCGGAGGGAGACGGTCCGTGAGCGCGCGCTTCGACGTGTCCGAGACGAAGCTCCCCGGCGTGCTCGTGCTCGAGCGTCAGCCGTTCGGGGACGAGCGCGGCTGGCTGGAACGGATGTATGACTCGGCAGACCTCGCCGGCGTCCTTGGCTCGCGCTCGATCATGCAGGTGAACCGGACGTTCACCCGCGCGAAGGGCACGGTGCGGGGCATGCATTACCAGGTCCCACCGTTCGCCGAGGCCAAGATCGTGACCTGCCTGCGCGGCGAGGTGTTCGACGTGGCCGTCGACCTTCGCCGCGACTCGTCCACGTTCCTCGAGTGGCACGGCCAGACGCTCGACGCGGATGGCCGTCGGTCGATGTACATCCCGGAAGGCTTCGCCCATGGGCTTCAGACCCTTGCCGACGACTGTGAGGTCCTGTACTTCCACACCGCCGCGTACGACCCGGAAGCTGAGCGAGGGGTGCACCCGCAGGAGCCGAGAGTGGCGATCGCATGGCCGCTTGCCATTCAGCAGCTGTCGGAGCGCGATGCGAACCACCCTGCGCTCTCCCCCGAATTCGACGGCATCGTCGTATGAAGTGCCGACACTGCGGTGCCGAGGTAACGCTGCAGCTCGTCGATCTCGGCAGTGCCCCGCCGTCGAACGCCTACCTGACCGCCGAAGCGCTCCGCGCACCCGAGGTCTGGCTGCCGCTCCGCGTCCTGGTCTGCGAGCGGTGCTGGCTGGCTCAAACCGAGGACTTCGCGCAGGCCGGCCACCTCTTCAACGCCGACTACACGTACTTCAGCGCGTACTCCACGACCTGGCTCGCCCATTCCGAGCGCTACGTGGCGGAGATGGTGTCCAGGTTGGACCTGAATGCCGACAGCCACGTCGTGGAGGTCGCCGCCAATGACGGGTACCTGCTGCAATACGTGAAGGCGCGGGGCATTCCCTGTACCGGAATCGAGCCCACGGCCAGCACCGCCGCCGCGGCGCGTGAGCGAGGCATACCCATCGTCGAGGCCTTCTTCGGCGTCGATCTGGCCGAGGAGCTCGCACGCGACGGCAAGCAAGCCGACCTGATGACCGCCAACAACGTGCTCGGCCACGTTCCGGACATCAACGACTTCGTCCGCGGCTTCACTGTGCTGCTCAAGCCCCACGGCGTGGCGACCTTCGAGTTCCACCATCTCCAGCGCCTGATCGATGGCTGCCAGTTCGACACGATCTACCACGAGCACTTCTCGTACCTGTCGCTGACCGCCGTCGAACGCATCTTTGCCGCCGCCGGCCTGGCGGTCTTCGACGTGGAGGAGCATCCGACCCACGGCGGCAGCCTGCGCGTCTTCGCGCAGCGCGCCGACACGGGGCGTCACCTGCGCTCTCCGGCGGTCGAGGCCCTGCTCGGGACCGAAACGGCAGCCGGAATGCGCAGCGCCGGGTATTACGCAGGCTTCCAGCAGCGTGTGCTCAAGGTGAAGAACGACTTCCTCTCGTTCCTGCTTGGCGCGCGGGCGGAGGGGATGAGTGTTGTGGGGTATGGCGCCGCTGCGAAGGGCAACACCCTGATGAACTTCGCCGGCGTCCGGCCAGACCTCGTCGCGTTCGTGGCCGACGCCAACCCCGCCAAGCAGGGCAGATATCTGCCCGGCAGCCGCATCCCGGTCGTGGATCCGAAGGACCTCAAGGAAGGCAGGCCGGACTACGTCCTGATCCTGCCCTGGAACCTGCGCGACGAGGTGATGACGGAGCTTGCGTACGTCAGCGAGTGGGGCGGCCGGTTCGTGACCGCGGTGCCGGAGCTGAAGATCTCCCCATGAGGGTGGCCGTCACCGGCGCAGCCGGTTTCATCGGTCGTCACGTGGTGGAGCAGCTCGAGAAGCGCGGAGTCTCGCCCACCCAGGTGTATCGGCCGGGGACTGCCTTGCCCGGAGGGCCGCCCGGTACTGGCCTCGTTGAGATGGACATCGCGAACGCGCCGGCGGACGCCTACACTCGCCTGGGATCGCCGGAGGTCCTGATTCATCTGGCCTGGGGCGGTCTGCCGAACTACGCCTCGCCGCACCACGTCGACCAGGAGCTCCCCGCCCATCGCGCGTTCCTGGACGGCCTGCTCGGGGCCGGACTGGGCAACCTCACCGTCACCGGAACGTGCCTCGAATATGGGCTGCAGTCCGGGGCCCTGAGTGAGGAGACGCCGACAGCCCCGGTCACCGCGTACGGTCGAGCCAAGGACGAGCTCCGCAAATATCTGCAAGGCATGCAGAAGAGCCGGCCCTTCAACCTCAGCTGGGCACGCCTGTTCTACCTCCACGGGGAAGGCCAGGCCTCCGGCTCCCTTATCCCGCAGCTGGAAGGCGCGATCGCACGCGGCGATGCCACGTTCAACATGTCCGGCGGTGAGCAGCTGCGGGACTACCTGCCGGTGGATGAGGCGGCGGACTACCTGGTCGCCCTGGCGCTGAGCGGCAGGGACAACGGCATCGTGAATGTCTGCTCGGGCCAGCCCGTATCGGTTCGTGAGCTGGTCCAGAACGTGGTGGCGCAACGGGGTTCGCCGATACAGTTGAACCTCGGATATTTCCCGTACCCCGACTATGAGCCGATGAGCTTCTGGGGCGACCGCCGCAAGCTGGACCGGTTATTGGACGAGACCGATGACATTTGACGAGGAAGTGCAGGAGCGGATCGCCGCCAACGGCCGAAACGAGGCCCTGCGGACCGCGGCGAAGGAGTTCATGCGCGAGTCGACCCAGCCGAAGTACTCGTACAACTTCTCGTGGCTGGGCCGCCCGATCATCCAGTACCCGCAAGACATCGTGGCCATGCAGGAGCTGATCTGGGGGCTCCAGCCAGACCTCATCATCGAGACCGGCATCGCCCACGGTGGCTCGCTGATCCTGTGGGCATCCCTCCTCGAGCTGAATGCGGCCTGTGGTGGGCCCCGGGACGCTCGCGCGGTTGGGGTCGACATCGAGATCCGGTCCCACAACCGCGAGGCGATAGAGGCTCATCCGCTGTACCGGCGGATCACCATGATCGAGGGCTCGAGCGTCGACTCGTCCGTCCTCGGGCAGGTCCAGGAAGCCGCGCGCGGCCGTGAGCGCGTCCTGGTGTGCCTGGACAGCAACCACACCCACGATCACGTGCTGGCCGAGCTCGAGGCATACGCACCGATGACATCGGTGGGCAGCTACTGCGTGGTGTTCGACACCGTGATCGAGGACCTGCCGATGGACATGTACCCGGATCGGCCGTGGGGGCCGGGAAACAACCCCAAGACAGCGGTCACCGAATATCTGAAGGCGCACCCCGAGTTCGAGATCGATCGGCAGATGGACGACAAGCTGCTCATCAGCGTGGCGCCGGGTGGATATCTGAAACGGGTTCGCTGATGAGCCCGAGGTTCTCGCTGGTCTATCCCACGCGGCACCGACCCGAATTCGTTCGGCGTGCCCTGCGCATCCTCGAGACACAGCGGTACGACGACTTCGAGGTGGTCGTGAGCGACAACTACGTCGATCCCGCGTTGTCCTGCGAAGAGATCTGCCGCGAGAGCAGCCTGGCCCACCTCACGTACGTTCGCCCTCCCAGGCCGGTGGGGATGGTCGAGAACTGGAACCACGCGCTGCCCTTCGCGACCGGCGAGTACGTCGGCTACCTGACCGACAAGATGTTCGTGCTGCCGGATGCGCTGGGCCACATCGAGCAGGCGATCGACTCTGCCGGATCTCCCGAGATCGTGAGCTGGCCCAGCGACGCCTTCAATCCCGCCAGCTTCGACGACTACTTCGGCGACGGCGTGTACTTCAGCATGGGGTCAGACCTCCGGTCGGGCCAGTACCGGCCCTTCTCCACGGCCGAAGAGCTCGACCGTCGCGGCCGGGCAGAGGTCTCGCGCGCGGAGCAGAGCTCCTCGGACTACAGCCGAGGGAAGATCGCGTTCGGCGTCTATCGGCGCCAGCTGGTGGATCGGATGGTTCAGCGCTTCGGCACCCTGTTCCACAACATCAGCCCTGACTACACCTCCATGGTCCTCGGCCTGGCCGAGGCGCGGGATGCGATCCACCTGGAGATGAGCTGCGTGGTCAGCGTCAACACCGACATCTCGAACGGGGCGCTGGTCGACACCGACGATGCGGCGGCACTGGCATTCCTCGACTCTTTGGCAGGGGGTTCCGAGGCGATCCTGCCAAACCTGTTCGTCCCGGGGCTGTATGCCTCCCTGAACAACTTCGTGGCGCACGACCTCCTGACCCAGAAACGAGCAGGTGGCCTCGCGTTCGAGTTCAACGCCGCCAACTGGCTCGTCTACTGCACCGAGGACATCTACCGGCCTGACCGGCACTGGTCGGATCCCCAGGTCGAGACCGAGCAGAAAGGGCTGCTGAAGGCTTTCGTCAAGTCCCTCGAGCCTGCCGTGGCCAAGATGGTTCGGGCGCGTTTGGCTGAGCGTGCCCGTCCGAAGAAGGCCAAACGGGAGCTGCGTGTCCCATTCAGCCGGACGGCGCGGCGTGCCTGGCAGCGGTTGGCGCCTGCCGCCTCGGCGGCGCCGGAGATCGTGGTCGAACCAGAGGCCGCTGCGCCGCCCGCGGTCATTCCAGCCCCGTCGATCTACGCCGCGGTGGAGAGCTTCGTCGCAGCCAGGAGCTGACCGGACCTGGGGCGGTGTATCCATTGGTTCGGTTGACCGATCCTGACGCAGGGAGGATGATGGTCCCATCCCCGACTGGATTGGTCGGATTAAGCACGAACTGAGAGGCGCATGGCCCTTCCAACCCCAACTCCGAACCCCGCTCTGAGCCAGGTTCCAGCCGGCTACAAGTACGGCTGGCACGACCCGGAGATGAAGCCCCTGCACGTCATGAAGAAGGGGCTGAATGCCGAGATCGTGGAGGAAATCAGCCGACTCAAGGGCGAGCCGGACTGGATGCGCGAGCGACGCCTGAAGGCGTACCGCCACTTCGAGCAGCGCCCGCTGCCGACCTGGGGTGGGGACCTGGGTCAGATCGACTTCCAGGACATCTACTACTACGTGACTGCCACCGACAAGGCGGTCCAGTCCTGGGACGACGTGCCCGACTACATCCGGCGCACCTACGACCGGCTGGGCATCCCCGAGGCCGAAAAGAAGTACCTGGCCGGAGTCGGTGGCCAGTACGACTCCGAGGTCGTGTACCACAACATCCGGGCCGACCTGGAGAAGCTGGGGGTCATCTTCCTGGGGACCGATGAGGCCCTGGTCAAGTACCCCGACATCTTCAAGGAGTACTTCGGCACGGTCATCCCGGCCAACGACAACAAGCTGGCGGCCCTGAACACCGCGGTGTGGAGCGGCGGCTCGTTCATCTACGTGCCGCCCGGCGTCCACGTCGAACTCCCGCTGCAGGCCTACTTCCGGATCAACACCGAGAACATGGGCCAGTTCGAGCGGACGCTGATCATCGCCGACGAGGGGTCGAGCGTGCACTACGTCGAGGGCTGCACGGCACCGTCCTACACCACCGCCAGCCTGCACTCGGCGGTGGTCGAGATCATCGCCAAGAAGGGCTCGCGGGTTCGCTACACCACCATCCAGAACTGGAGCCACAACGTCTACAACCTGGTCACCAAGCGGGCGGTGGCCCACGAGGACGCCGTCATGGAGTGGGTGGACGGCAACCTGGGGTCGCACCTGACCATGAAGTACCCGAGCATCTACCTGGTCGGTGAGCGGGCCCACGGCGAGGTGCTCAGCATCGCCTTCGCTGGGGACGGGCAGCACCAGGACGCGGGCGGCAAGGTCATCCACGCCGCCGCCAACACGACCAGCCTGATCACCTCCAAGAGCATCAGCATGGGGACCGGCCGGACCTCGTACCGGGGCCTGGTCAAGGTCTATCCCGGCTCCAAGCGGTCGAAGTCCACCGTCCGCTGCGATGCCCTGATCCTCTCCGACGAGGCGCGGTCCGACACGTACCCGTACATGGAGATCGACGAGGAGGAGGTCACCATCGGGCACGAGGCGACCGTTTCCAAGGTCGGGTCCGAGCAGCTCTTCTACCTCATGAGCCGCGGTCTGACCGAGGCGGAAGCGGCAGCCATGATCGTGAACGGGTTCATCGAGCCCATCGTCAAGGAGCTGCCGATGGAGTACGCGGTCGAGATGAACCGCCTCATCCAGCTCCAGATGGAGGGCGCGGTCGGCTAGTGACCGACGCCCCGACCATCACCCCGGTCCGCCTCGCCCCGACGACCTTCGATCCCAAAGCGATCGAGGCGCTGTCCGGCGCGCGCGGAGAGCCCGCGTGGCTCCGAACCGAGCGCATGACGCGCGCGGAGCGGTACCAGGCCACGCCGTGGCCGACCGGCAGCGAGGAGGAGTGGCGCCGCACCTCCCTGGCGGAAATGCCGGTGGACGCGCCGCTCGACGAGGAGACAACGACCGAGGTCTCGGGCCTCGACCCGCAGGCCGCCGAGCGTGGGGTCGTCTTCGCCCCGCTGGCCGAGGCGGTGGCCAGCCATCCTGACCTGGTCCGTCCCTATCTCACCGACGCCACGCCCGGACCCGCCACCCACGCGGCGTTCTGGGAGCTGGCGCGCGCGGCGTGGACCACGGGCACCTTCGTCTACGTGCCGCCAGGCGTCACCGTGGACCTCGTCCTTCGGGCTCGAACCGTTCAGTTGCGCCCGGACGCCGCCGCGTTTCCGGTGTCCCTGGTGGTCGCGGGCGAGGACTCCCAGGTCACCCTCCTCGAGGAGTTCGCCTCCCCGGACGGCGGCCCGGGATGGTTCGGAGGCACGGTGGACCTCCGGGCGGAGCGCGGGTCGCGGGTCCGGTACGGGAGCCTGCAGCTGCTGGGCGACGGCGCGTGGCGCGTCTCGGCGCAGCGGGTGGTGGTGGGAACCGACTCCCAGGTCACGACCCTCAACGCCGAGATCGGCTCACGCATCACCAAGCTGGGGGTCGAGGTCCAGATGGCCGGCAAGGGCGGAACCAGCAAGCTGCTGGGGGTGCTGGCCGCCGGCGACGACCAGATGATCGACATCAACTCCCGCCAGGACCTGATGGCCAGCCACACCACGTCGGACCTGCTCTACCTGTCGGCCCTCTACGACCAGGCGCACGCCGCGTTCTACGGCCTGACCCGGGTGCGGCCGGAGGCCAAACAGACCAGCTCGTACCAGGAATGCCGCAACCTGCTGCTGTCCCCCGGTGCCGGCGCAGAGCCGATCCCGGTGCTCGAGATCGAGACCAACGACATCCTCCGCTGCGGCCACGGCGCGACCGCCGGCGCGATCGATCCCACGCAGATGTTCTACGCCCAGACCCGGGGCCTGACCGCGGACGAGGCGGAGAGGATGATCGTGCGCGGCTTCTTCGAGCGGGCCGTGGCGGACATCGGCTCCGAACCGATCAAGGCCCGCGTTCTCGCCGCGCTGGCAGCCCGCATCGGTCAGGAGGCGGCATGACCATCATGACCACCCGCGGGTTCGCCACAGGCCTGCATGCCTCGGACGTGACCCCCGGCTCGGTGGTGACCGTGGTGGTGGAGGGCAAGCCGCTATGTGTTGGCCACACCACCGACGGACGCTGGGGAGCCATCGACGACGTGTGCACGCACGATGGCGGTGACCTTGGCGACGGGGAGCTGGAGGGCGATGCGGTCGAATGCCCGCGCCACGGCGGCCGGTTCGACCTGTTCAGCGGTCGGGTCCTGGCCCTACCCCCGGTGGTGCCGGTCCGGGCGTACCCTGTGCATGTCGAGGACGACGAGGTCCTCGTCGAGCTGCCATGAGAGACCGGTCATGAAGATCAGCACCCGCTCGGAGTACGGCATTCGGGTCCTGCTCGCGCTGGCCCGCGCCGAAGGACGCGAGCCGATGTCGCTGACCAGCGTGGCGCGCAGCGAGCGCCTGCCGCATGCCTACCTCGAGCAGCTGGTGGCCGACCTCCGCCGGGCCGGGCTGGTGAGCGCCACGCGGGGCCAAGCCGGAGGCTACCGGCTGGCGAGGCCACCAGAGCAGATCAGCCTGGCGAGCGCCATCCGCACCCTGGACGGTCCGCTGCTGGAGATGCCGTGTGCAGGAGTCACCAGCGCGGAAGTGTGCGATCGGCGGGAGCCGTGCTCGGTCCACGAGGCATACGAGCGCCTGTTCGCGTCGATCGATGCCACCCTGGGAGCGACCAACCTGGCGGAGCTGGCCGAGCGAGCTGAGTCCGCCGGAGGCCCGCCTTATTCCCCCGAAGTACGGCGCCGGATCCGGGCCGTGGCGGAAGCCAGCGCCCAGGCCGCCTCAGCCCATGCCCAATCGGTGAACGGCGCGTCATGACCGATCAACTGGTGATCACCGACCTCGAGGTCAGCGCCGGAGCGCGGAAGATCCTGCGCGGCCTGTCACTGACCGTGGGGGTGGGGGAGGTCCACGCCCTGATGGGGCCCAACGGCTCGGGCAAGACGAGCCTGGCCTACGCCCTGCTGGGCCATCCCGACTATAAGGTCGACGCCGGCGACATCACCTGGCGCGGGGAGAGCCTCCTGAAGGTCTCCCCGGACAAGCGGGCACGGGCCGGGCTGTTCCTCGCGTTCCAGTACCCCAGCGCCATCCCCGGCGTGACGGTTGCCAGCTTCCTGCGCAACATCTACAACGCCGTCCACCATCCCCGCCAGCCGGATGCCGACGGTGACGGAACCGCCGCGACCAAGTACACCGGCATCCCCCTCGCCAAGTTCCGGCGCATGCTGGAAGAGAAGATGCAGCTGCTGAACATGGATCCGGCCTTCGCGACCCGCTACGTGAACGACGGGTTCTCGGGGGGCGAGAAGAAGCGGCTGGAGATGCTCCAGCTGGCGATCCAGTCACCCAAGATGGCGATCCTGGACGAGACCGACTCGGGCCTGGACATCGACGCGCTGCGCAACGTGGCGGACGGGATCAACGCCACCCTCTCCCCGGAGATGGGGGTGCTCATGATCACCCACTACCAGCGCATGCTGAACTATGTGAAGCCGGACAAGGTCCACGTCCTGCTCGACGGTCGCGTGGTGCTCTCCGGCGGCGAGGAGCTGTCGCACCAGCTCGAGGCCAACGGCTACGACTGGGTCCGGGAGCAGGTCGGCCTGCCGGCCGGGGTGGGGGACTCCGCCAGCGAGCCTGAGAGCCAACCGGCGAGCGACCAAGCCGCCGAGCCGGTCGCCGAGCCGGTCGCCGAGCCTGTCGCCGAGAAGGCGAGCTAGACCGATGGCCGTTCGCGCCGAACCCAAGGCCGTCCCCGGCGCCTTCAGCGGGACCGACAAGCGCGCCGACTTCCCGGTCTTCGAGCGTCCCACCTCCACCGGCCAGCGCCTGGTCTACCTCGACGCGGCCGCCTCCGCGCCCAAGCCGCGGGTGGTGATCGACTCCATGCGGGACGCCTACGCGCATCACTACGCCAACGTCCATCGCGGCATCTACGAGCTGAGCGAGGATGCCACCCAGCGCTTCGAGGCCGCTCGGCGCAAGGTGGCGGCCTTCCTGAACGCCCCGTCCGAGCGCGAAATCGTGTTCGTCCGCAACGCGACGGAGGCCATCAACCTGGTCGCCTACTCGTGGGGGCGGACCAACCTGAGCGCCGGCGACACCATGGTCAGCACCACCCTCGAGCACCACGCCAACATCGTTCCGTGGCAGCAGCTGACCCGTGAAGTCGGCGCCGACCTGCGGTACGTGGCCATCACCGACGACGGGCGCCTGGACCTCGACGACCTGGATCGGCTCCTGGAGACCCGCCCCAAGCTGGTAACGGTGGCGGCCGTGTCCAATGCGCTGGGCACCATCAACCCGGTCCACGACGTCACCGAACGCGCACATGCCGCGGGCGCCCTGGTCCTGGTCGACGCCGCCCAGGCCGCGCCCCATATGCCCATCGACGTGCAGGCCATCGGCTGCGACTTCCTGGTCATCAGCGGCCACAAGATGCTGGGGCCGTCGGGAATCGGCGCGCTGTGGGCGCGCCGCGAGCTGCTGGAGGCCATGCCTCCGTTCCTGACCGGCGGCAACATGATCATCCGGGTCACCCTCGACGGCGCCGAATGGAACGAGGTGCCCCAGAAGTTCGAGGCCGGCACCCCGGCCATCGTGGAGGCCATCGGACTGGGAACCGCCATCGACTACCTGACCGATATCGGTATGGCCAACGTCCGCGAGCACGAGCGCTACCTGTTCGAGCGTGCATGGGCGGCCCTGGGAGAGATCCCCGAGGTCCGACGCCTGGGCCCCGACGACGCGGACATTCATGCGGGGGTCATCAGCTTCGTGGTGGACGCCGTCCACCCCCATGACATGGCGACCATCCTCGACCACCATGGCGTGGCGGTGCGGGCGGGCCATCACTGCGCCCAGCCGGTCATGCAGCGATACGACATCCCCGCCACCACGCGGGCAAGCTTCTACGTCTACAACGACCTCGACGACGTCGAGGCCCTGGCCGATGCGGTGCGTGCAGCGGTGACCCTGTTCAGCTGACGCCGATGGACAACCTCTACCGCGACTTCATCCTGGAGCACAACAAGAACCCCCACAACCGAGGGGTTCTCGATCCCCACGACCTCCATTTCGCCGATTCGAACCCCACCTGCGGGGACGAGCTGTCGATGACCCTGCGCCTGGACGACGGCAAGGGGCAGATCGCGGACGTGGCTTTCGAGGGGCGGGGCTGCGCGATCAGCCAGGCATCGGCCTCGATCCTGACCGACACGTTGCGGGGGATGAGCCTCGATGCGGTGCGGGCCATCGATCCCAAGGCCGTGCTCGACGACCTGGGCGTGCCCATCGGCCCCGCCCGGCTGAAATGCGCACTGCTCGGCTACAAGGTCCTGCAAGGTGCGGTGGCTGGCGGCCCGGTGGCATGGCCCGCGGAGGCGGAGGCGGTCTGATGCCCGAGCCCGGCACGTTCCGCGAAATCTCGGTCGCCGACGCATTGCAGATCGCCGGGGAGCGGCGAATCATCGACGTCCGCGAGCTGGTGGAGTGGAATGAGGGCCACATCCCCTCCGCCACGCTGGTCCCGCTGGCCGACTTGCCGACGACCATTGAGACCGTCGTCGCCGACCGGAGCACGCCACTGCTCATTCATTGCGCGGTTGGTGCCCGCTCCAGACGCGCTTCGCAGTACCTGGCCCAGGTCGGCTACACCGATGTCGTGAACATGCAGGGCCGCCTGGCCGAGTGGAAGGCGCTGGGCGGGGCCTGGGAGGTGCCCACCCCAATCCTGTCCGACGCCGAGCGGCGTCGTTACAGCCGCCAGATCCTGATCCCCGAGATCGGGCAGGAGGGACAGCGCCGGCTGCTCGACGCGCGGGTTCTGCTGATCGGGGCCGGGGGCCTGGGCTCGCCCGCGGGCCTGTACCTGGCCGCGGCCGGGGTCGGGACGATGGGGATCGTGGATGACGACGTGGTCGACGAGTCGAACCTCCAGCGCCAGGTCCTGCACTCCGCGGACCGGGTGGGCATGCCCAAGACCGAGAGCGCGGACATGACCCTGACCGCGCTCAACCCCGGCGTCCGGGTGGTCCGCCATGACGAGCGCCTGGACGCCTCGAACGTCGAGCGTCTGGTGGCCGAGTACGACGTCATCGTGGACGGCACCGACAACTTCGAAACGCGGTACCTCCTGAACGACGCGTCGGTCGCCCACCGCAAGCCCGTGGTCCACGGCTCGATCTACAGATGGGACGGCCAGGTCACGACCTTCGTGCCGTTCGAGGGGCCGTGCTACCGCTGCCTGTACCCCACCCAGCCGCCCGAGGAGCTGGCTCCGGCCTGCGCCGTGGCGGGGGTGCTGGGTGTGCTGCCGGGGATCATCGGCCTCCTGCAGGCCAACGAGGCCGTGAAGCTGGTGCTGGGGCTGGGGGAGACCTTGGCCGGACGGATGCTCCTGTTCGACGCCATGACCACGACCTTCGACGAGATCCGCCTGTGGCGTGACCCCGCGTGCCTCGCGTGTGGGGAGCAGGTTGCGCAGCCGCAGCCCCATCCTCGGCCGGCCGCGGTCGCCGCGGCCCCGTGAGCCGGGTTCGGATCCCGCCCGTCCTGCGCGAGACCGTGGGCGGAGCCCGCGAGCTGGAGGCCGCCGGAAGGACCGTGCACGAGGTCCTGGACGACCTGTTCACCAGGCACCCCGCCCTCCGCGAGCGGGTGACGACCGACGGCGAGCTCTCGCCGTTCGTCAACCTCTATGTCAACGGCCGCGACGTTCGCTACACCACCGGCCTGGCCACGCCGGTCGACCCCGATGACCAGGTGATCCTGCTGCCCGCCATGGCCGGAGGCTCGGCGCTCGGAGGCTTCCGCTAGACCGATGATCCTCGGCGACATCGTCGCCGCCATCGGGCACACGCCGATGGTTGAGCTGCGGCGATTGGCGCCGCATCCCGGCGTGCGGCTGTTCGTCAAGATCGAGGGCGCCAACCCGACCGGATCGGTCAAGGACCGGATCGCGCGGTCCATGCTGGCCGAAGCCGTCGCGTCGCGGGCGCTGCGGCCGGGGCAGACCATCCTCGAGCCGTCGAGCGGCAACACGGGAATCAGCCTCGCCATGATCGGGGCGCGGATGGGGTACCCGGTGCGGATCGTTATGCCGGACAACACGACCACCGAGCGGGAACAGCTGCTCCGCGCGTTCGGCGCTGAGATCGTCTTCTCACCTGGGGCCGAAGGGTCGAACGGCGCCATCCGGATGGCGGAACGCCTGGCCGAGGCGGATGCATCGGTCTACATGCCGTTCCAGTACGGGAACGAAGCCAATCCGCGTGCCCACCAGGAGGAGACCGGGCCGGAGATCCTGGCCGCCGTGCCTGAAGTGGATGTGTTCGTGGCGGGGCTCGGGACCGGCGGCACGCTGACCGGTGTCGGGCGGGCGCTCAAGGCCGCGCGACCGGACGTGCGGATCGTGGCCGCCGAGCCGCTCCCCGGGGAGCAGGTGCAGGGCCTCCGCTCCCTGGAGGAGGGATTCGTGCCCCCGGTCCTGGATGCCTCGGTCCTCGACGACCGCTACCTGGTCAGCAATCGCGAGTCGGTGGTGGGGGTGCGGCGGTTGATGGCCGAGGAGGGGATCTTCGCGGGCCTCTCATCTGGGGCAGCGCTTACCGTCGCGCTGCGGGTCGCAGCGGGCATGGACCACGGGTCGATCGTGGTGCTCCTGGCCGACGGTGGCTGGAAGTACCTGTCCACCGGGCTCTGGGACCGCGACCTCGACGTGCTGGAGAGCGAGATGGAGGGCTCCGTCCTGTGGTGAGCGAGTCGCCCACCGCCGGGCTCACGATCTCCGCCATGCTCGCCCACGAGCTGCTGGCCCATGCCCGCGCCGAGGCGCCCAACGAGGCATGCGGCATCCTCGCCGGCTCGCTGGCCGAGGCGCGCGCGACTGAATACCACCCCGCGCGCAACGCGGAAGCGTCGCCGTACGTCTACAACGTCCATCCCGACGACCTGGTCCGCATCGTGCTCGGCATCGACAACGCCAGCCAGGACCTGGTCGCGATCTACCACTCGCACACCCACACACCGGCCGTCCCCTCGCCCACCGACCGCCGCCAGGCGATGTACCCCGACGCCTTCCACCTCCTGGCCACCCTGATGGACGCCGATGCCGGGCCGATGCAGGCGCTCCGCGCCTGGCGCATCCGCGACGGCGAAGCCACCGAGGT
>JBIOTW010000021.1:0-2084 GCA_044866355.1 Candidatus Limnocylindria bacterium
ACCTCGGGAACCAGGGCCACAACGCGTCCTCTCCGTCAGCAGATGTGCGGACCACCCTCGGGCAGCTCCTCAAGCTGGCCTCACACCGGCGCGGCCTCCCAGCCTTCCGACCACAGTGTGAGGCGTCGCAGCATGGCAGGTTGCCGTGTCCGCCCGCGTGCCGACCCGGTGTCGCCTGTCAGCGTCACGCCGCGATCGACGCTCTCGACAGTTACGTACCTGAAAGCGTGCCCTCCTCTGGTCAAAGGTCGTGACATAGCAGATGTGCGGCGAATCCCGTGTCAGGGCCCCTTCAGCGGTTCCCCGGTCCGCACCGAAACGACCACGTCGTGGATCGCCCGGGTGACCGCGGCGGCATGATCTGGGTCTTCCACGAAGGAAGCGTGGGTCGCCCCTGACACGACGCGATGAAGGCTGTTGGTCGACAGCGTAACCGTCTCGTTCTGAGCAGCCATCCATCCCTTGGAGTTTTCAAGCTCGGCGGTCAGGACGATCAGTGGCTTCGCATCGAGGCTGTGTAGGCTCCCGGCCTCGGCCTCGGACCGGTTCGCGACGCCGAACTCATCGAGGAAGCCGCCCATTTCCTTCCCGGTGGCGGCAGTCTTGCGCACATCGTCTCGGTACTCAGGCGGTAGCTCCGAGAAATCACTGTTCGCGATCAGGTGCCCGACCCCCAGGCGAGAGGTCGTTGCGACCAACGAGGACACGTGCTTCAAGACGCTGTAAGAACTGGCCTTCTGCGGGGAAACGGGGGTGCTGTGGGCGGCGGTTGAGTCGACCAGGACGAGGCCGGCGACCTCCTCGGGATACTTCGCGGCGTACGTCCTCACGTACAGGCCGCCAAAGGAATGCCCGGCCAGCACGTACGGAGCCGGAACGTGTGCGCGATCCAGCAGCCTGTGGAGATCGGTCGCGATCTGCGCACCATCGGGCGGACTCCCGGCAGGATCACTCCAACCACGCCCCGCCCGGTCGTACACGCACACCCTGCTGTCGCGGGCCACAGCGGGTGCGATCAACCCCATCGACGCCGCGGAGCCGCCGCCGCCGGGCTCAAGAATCACGGTCGGACCGCTTGAGCCCGTGCACTCCAGGTGGAGTCGGTACGGTCCCACGTCGACGAGCTGGCCGCGCATGGCGACCGCGGGTTCGGTCGATAGGCTGATCCTCTCGTACGCTCCGCCGAGGGCGAAGAGCACCAGGATGACCAACACTGGGTTCAGCAGCCACACCCTGGTCCTGCTGTGCAGCTCCCGTCTGGCACGGGTCCACACCCAGACCACCAAGACCAACAGAGCCGGTGGCCAGACCCACCCCAACGCATCCACCATGGCGTCCGGGGCCAAGAGCACCAGCGCCCCGGACAGGGCCATGAACATCGCCGGCGCCACGGCCCAGCGTTGTGGCTGGTCAGTAAACCGCATAGACAGAACCGCCATCAGCGCCCACCCGAGGGCAAAGCCGAACAGCACCATGGCGGTGGAGAAGTCCACATCCACCGTGCCGACTGGGAGGAACGGGAGAATCACCGCCGCAGCGAAGCCCGCGGCCAGCGATCCAGCCACGACCCCGCCGGCGTGAGAGCGCCGCGGCCCCGGGACGGCGGGCGCGACCTCGTCGCCGTTCGTGGGCGCAGTCCTGCTTGTCAACCTCATGACGGGCCACCTCGCCGTTCTATGGGTATGCGCACCCCCGCCACTCGAGCATGCGCTCGATGGCGCGACAAGGAAGCAGCTCGACCAGAGGCCCGCAGTGCCCTTGCCACCGTGATCGCCATTCACGACCTTGCTCGAACCCATGCGAGTGCCGCAGATAGCGTCCGCTGCGGCCATCCGGTCACCGCGATCCGGGCGCTCGAGGACCTGCGTCTTATCTAGTAGCCGCGTACCGTCCCGATCGACGCGGCCAGCGTCCTTCTGCCATCTGTCCCGTGTCAGCGGACCTCGGCGTACCAGGCCTCCTGGATGCTCTGGCGCATGAGAACTCGGTGCATGGCCTGGATGACGATGCCGCCGATGGCGAGCGCCAACACGAGCAGGGACCAGCCGAAGCTGTTCGAGACGCTGTCGGTGAAGTCGCCCCTG
>JBIOTW010000022.1:0-11955 GCA_044866355.1 Candidatus Limnocylindria bacterium
CCAATCTCGGGCCCCGCGTCTGGCGCGGGGCCCGTCCCTGTTTAGCCCGAGTCCCAGCGCCATTCCCACCGGGATTGGTACAGCGCCTGATATGCCCGAAAAGGGCCAATTCGGTGCCCAAAAGCGCTGGCACAGTCTCCCCGGGACTGAGGGCACGCGTTACGGAGCCCGGGCACCGGTTCAGGCGCTGAAGTAGTCCCAGTGGGGGTTAGCCGCGGGTATAGCGGCGGTCAGCGGCGGGCGTAGACCCCTACGAACCACACGAACTGGCGCCCGGTGTGGATGGGCCGGAAACCCGCCCTCAGGACCTTGGCTTCGACATCGGTCCGATTGTGGACGAAGCGCGGGTGGTCCCCGCCCCGCAGCCGCTCGGCGACGTCGAAGACGAACCATCGAACGCGCGCGACGAGGCCCCAGAAACCACGGGACTCCGGAACGGTAAACCCATACAGGCGGCCCGCGGCTGCCGTGGACCGGGCGATCAGGGTGTCGGCGTCGGGGTAGCAGCAGATCACCTTGTCGAGCAGGACCACGTCGTGTGGCTCGAGGGGCTGGACCGCGCCGTCGCCCACCCATAGCCTCACCCGGTCCGCGAACCCGCTCTCTTGGACGAGGGCCGTCGCCTGGGCAATCGCCTCCGAGGACAGGTCCGCTCCGGTGGCCCGTTCGGCACCTGCTTCGAGCGCGCGGACGATCAACGCCCCGGTTCCACAGCCGATGTCCAGGACGCTCGAGCCGGCAAGGCCCTGGTCCTTGACCCAGCCGAACAGCAGGTCGGTGGACGCGGGGCACACGGGCTCCCAGTCGCGGAACCGTTCGTCGAAATGCAGCGCGATCCGCTCGATGTCGGTCTTTGGGCGGTCGGGTGGGCAGGCGCACGGCTCGGACATCGGTCTGGAGTCTAGACTGCCCGGACCTGTGACGACCACCACAGAATCCCGCCTCTGGACCCGACCCTTCGTCCTGCTGCTGTTCGGATCCTTCGTGTACTTCACGGCCGATGGCGTCGCGTTCGGCGTCCTGTCCCGCTACGTCGACGGACCGCTGGGTGGCGGAGAGATCGGGGCCGGGCTGGCATTCGGCGCATTCAGCCTCACTGCTCTCGTCCTCCGCCCGCTGGCGGGACGGATTGCCGACCGCCGCGGCCGGCGGCCACTGCTGATCGGGGGCGCGCTGGTGTTTGCGGCTGCCGCCCTCGGCCACCTGGTCGCCACCACTCTGCCAGTCCTCATCGCGCTTCGGGTTGCCATGGGGGTGGCCGAGGCCTTCTTCTTCGTGGCGGCGTTCGCCGCCGTCGCCGACCTTGCTCCGGAGGGACGGCAAGGGGAGGCGATCACCTACGACAGCCTCACGCTCTACACCGGCGTGGCGGTTGGTCCAGTCCTCGCCGAGCTCGCGCTGGGAGACGACCGCTATTGGGCCGTCTGGCTGACCGGAGCCGCGGTCGCCGGGCTTGCCACGGTGACCTGTTTCTTCATTCCCGAGACGCGACCTGCACAGCAGCCCGGAGCGGCCAACGGACCACTGTTTCACCGCGCAGGTGTCCTGCCCGGCCTCGTCCTCCTCGCCGGCGTGTGGGGTATGGCTGGCTATTTCACCCTCGCGCCGCTCTACGCCGTCCGCGACCTCGGCCTGGGGGGTGCCTCGCCTTACCTGTTCGCGTTCGGGGGTGTGGTGATTGTCACGCGACTCATCGGGGCCAAGCTTCCAGATCGGCTCGGTGCCCGTCGACTGTCCGGGACAGCCATGCTCATCACTGCCGCCGGACTCGTCATCCTCGGACTCTGGACCGTCCCGGTGGGGCTGATGGTCGGGACGGTGGTGCTGGCTCTCGGCGTCGCGTTCACGACCCCGGCGCTGGCGCTCCTCGTCATGTCAGGCTCTCCTTCAACGGAGCGCGGGGCGGCGCTGGGGACGTTCAGCGCGTTCATCGACGTTGCCTTTGGGCTGGGCCCCGTGGCCATGGGCGCCGTGGCGTCGGGATCTACCATCCCAATCGCCTTCCTTTCAGCCGCTGGCATCGCCGTCCTCGGGACGCTCCTGCTCTGGACCCGAGCGAGCAGTCAGTCGCCCTCGGCGAGAAAGGCCTCCACGACCTCGTCGTAGCCGCGGAACGAGGCGCGGACCGTGTGCCCGCACTCCGGGTCGACCTCGAGGCGCGCTCCGGGGATCCGATCCGCGACCAGCCGCGAGGCCTCCAGCGGCACGACGCGGTCGCGGCCCCCGGCCAGGACGAGGGTCGGAGCCTGGATCTCGGGCAGTCGGCTGGTCACGAACGACGAGGGATCCAGCGCCGTTTGCAGCTCGGCGATGAACCGCTCCGGGGTGGCCGGTCGCGGCTGCAGGCTGGCCACAGCGGCGAATGCCCTCGCCGGCGGCGCGTCACTCTCCGGACCGCCGGGCTTGAGCTGCTCGGCCTGGACCGCGAAGAGCTCGGCCCAGGCGCCGCGCTCGGCGAGCGTGATCCACTCGCGCATGCGCCCGGTCATGGGGGAGTCGGGCGGCGTCTCGGATGCCGAGGCGGCCAGGACGAGCCGGGCCACGAGCTCGGGTCGTTCCACGCTCAGCCACATCGAGATGCGGCCGCCGCCCGATTCCGCCTCGATCGCGAACGGGCCGTCAAGGTCCTCTACCGCCGCGGCCACCGCCAGCGCCGACGCGCGCGGGTGGAGCGGGGCCGGCGCATCGGCCGGGTCGTCGGGAATCGGCCTGCCAACGACGGTGACCGGCCGAGCGCGCGCCCGGCCCTCCCATCGGCGCAGCAGCAGCTGCTCGGTGCCGGCCATCGGCCGCAGCCCGGTTTCGACCCCTCCGACCACGACCAGCGGGGCGCCAGGGCCACCGGGTATTCGGAGGCGCTCGATCCGTCCACCGCTCAGCGGCAGGACCTCGACCCTTGGCGCCTCCGTCATCCGGGCATTGTGGCCTGCTAGCATCGGCGCATGATCAGCCGCGCCGACGTCGAGCACGTCGCGGAGCTGGCTCGCCTCCACCTGACCGATGCGGAGCTGGATCGCATGCAGGACCAGCTGTCGCGCATCCTCGAGGCGATCGCCGTGCTGCGCGACGTCGACACCAGCCACGTCGGGCCGACCGCCACGGTGCTGGCCCTGGAGAACGTCATGCGCGACGACGAACCCGCGGACGGCATCTCGCGTGATGCCGCGCTCGCCAACGCGCCTCTCCGCGCGGGCGATCACCTGCGCGTTCCGCTCGTCCTCAAGGAAGGGCGCTAGACCGATGGGCTCGGCGGTAGCGATGGACGTGGAGATCGGTGTGTCACAGCAGTGTGATGCGACGCCGCCGGCGCTGAGGCGGGCCCCCGTCAGTGAATGAGCCGCCAGTGGATGAGCGGCGGATCCACGAGCTGCCCCTTGCTGACCGGACGCTGAGCCAGGTCGTCCCGCTGCTGGACGCCGGGGAGCTCTCCAGCCGGGAGCTGACCGAGGCCTGCCTGCAGCGGATCGAGCGCGATGCCAGCCGGCTGAACACGTTCCTGGCGGTGGGTGCGGAGCGTGCTCTGGAAGCCGCCGATGCCGCCGACGCCGCCCGGCGGGAGGGTGACCGTCGCCCGCTGCTGGGGATTCCGTACGCGCTGAAGGACATCTTCGTGACGCGGGCGCTCGACGACGACGGGCAGCCCGATGGGGGACTGCCCACCACCGCCGGCTCGCGGATCCTGGCCGGCTACCTGTCGCCGTACGCCAGCGACGCCGAGGAGCGGCTGACCGCGGCCGGGGCGGTCCTGTTGGGCAAGACCAACTGCGACGAGTTCGCCATGGGCAGCTCGAACGAGAACAGCGCCTATGGGCCGGTTCGCAACCCGTGGGACGAGACGCTGGTCCCGGGTGGGTCGAGTGGCGGGTCGAGCGTGGCGGTGGCCGCCGGTCAGGCGTTTTTCGCCACCGGCACGGACACCGGCGGGAGCATTCGGCAGCCGGCCGCGCTCAGCGGGGTGGTGGGCATGAAACCGACCTACGGCCGCGTCAGTCGCTACGGGATGGTGGCGTTCGCGTCGTCCCTCGACCAGTGCGGCCCGTTCGGGCGATCGGTGCGCGACGTGGCGCTGGTGCTCGGCGCGCTGGCCGGGCACGACCCGCGCGATGCGACCAGCGTCGAGGAGCCGGTTCCCGACTACGTGGCCGCCCTCGACGGGGAGGTGCGCGGCCTGCGCCTGGGCGTGCCGCGCGAGTTCTTCGTGCCGGGCATGGAGCCCGGCGTGGAGCGGGCGGTCCGCGCCGCGGTCGACGTGCTCGCCTCGGCCGGGGCGGACATCGTCGAGGTCTCCCTGCCGTCCACCGACAAGGGCCTGGCGACGTACTACATCATCACCCCGGCCGAGGCGAGCGCCAACCTGGCCCGCTACGACGGGATCAAGTACGGCCTCAGCGCGGGGGTCGACGACCTGCTCGAGAACTACCGCCTCACCCGGGGCCAGGGGTTCGGCCCGGAGGTCAAGCGGCGGATCATCCTGGGCACGTATGCCCTGTCGGCCGGCTACTACGACGCCTACTACCTGAAGGCGCAGCAGGTCCGGACCCTGATCAAGGCCGAGTTCGACGAGGTGCTGGGCACGGTCGACGCCCTGCTGGCGCCCACCTCGCCATCGGTAGCGTTCAAGATCGGGGCCAAGACCGAGGACCCGCTCCTAATGTACCTCAACGACGCCTGCACCCTGCCGGTCAACATCGCCGGCCTACCTGGGATCTCGCTGCCGTGCGGCCTGTCCGACGGGCTGCCGGTGGGCTTCCAGGTCATCGGCCGGGCCTTCGACGAGGCGACGGTGCTGCGGGTCGCGGACGCCTACGAGCGCCGCGCCGGCTTCGCCGATCTCCGTCCTCCGACGGCGCAGGACTGACGCCGGAGCGCTCGAATGCGTCGCGCGCCAGAGCCGCTGCCCTCTCGATGGTGAGCCTGCGGCCAGCCTGCCATGCCCGTTCGAAGGCCTCCTCGCCGAGCTGTTCTCGACCCAAGGCGAATGTCCGTTGGATCAACTCTTCGAGATACGGCAGCGGCCGCGCACCAATCTCCTCGTGCCACGCCAGCGAGCTTCCCACCATCTTGATGGCCGTTTCCGGGTACCCGACACGGATGAGGGCATTCGCTCCCTTGCACAGCTCAATGGCGACACCGTGGCGATTGTCGTCCTCGACGCGGAGCCGGATGCTGGCCGCTGCCAGCGAGACTGCATCGGCCATACGACCATCATCGACGGCGTACTCGGACAGGGCGCCGAGAATCGACGCCTCGAGGTCTCGACTGCCCAACTCGCGTGCCCGAACGAGGTTGGCCTCGTGCAGCGCCCGCGCGGCCACTCGATTCCCGAGCTCGTAGTACATCCAGGCCAGGAGCCGATTCGCGAAGAGCCCGTTGTCCTTGTCACCCGCGTCGGCTGAACGCTTGGCGGCCAACGCGAACAGGTCCCGGGCCTGCTCGAAGTCGCCCGCGTCGGCGACGCAGGCGCCGAGCCAGAGGGTCGCCCGGCCTAGGCCCCATGCGTCGCCTAAGGTCTCGGTCAGGGCGATTGCCTCCTCGCCCAGTGGCCGACCGGCTCCGGGATCGCTGTCATCGCGCGCCAGGTGGGTCGCCGCGATCAAGGCCTTGGCACGGGCGGGGCTTCGGCGCTGACCCATGCGCAGCGCTGCCTCTAGGTAGCGTCGGCCCTCCGAATACTCAGTTCGCGGGCACCAGAACTCGTCTATTGACCCGGACAGGCGCAGCGCTCCTTCGCCGTCGCCACTCGACAGGAGCCAGTCGAGAGCGGCGCGCAGGTTGTCGTTCTCTATACCGAGGCGCGCAATCCATGCGTTGGGCTGTGGACCGCGGAGGTGCGGCTCCGCCTCCTCCGCCAGGGCGAGGAAGAAGTTGGCGTGGTGACGGCGGACGTCATTGGCCTCCCCGGACGCCTCGAGCCGCTCCGTAGCGTACTCGCGGATCGTCTCCAGCATCCAGAACCGGTCGTCGGTCCGACGGAGGAGGCTCTTGTCGACGAGGGACTGGAGCGTGTCGAGGTCGCCGCCGACGACCACCTCGGCCGACTCCAGCGTGCACCCACCCGCGAATGCCGAGAGTCGCGCGAACAGCTTCTGCTCGTCAGCGGCCAGAAGGTCGTGGCTCCATTCGATCGTGGCCCGCAGGGTCTGCTGGCGCGGATCGGCGTCACGGCCACCCTTCAGCACGTCCAGGCGTCCGGACAGACGCTCGAGGATCTGCGCGGGAGTCAGGACGGTAACCCGCGCAGCGGCCAGCTCCAGGGCCAGGGGCAGGTTGTCGAGCGCGCGGCACAAGCGGCGGACGCTGTCATCTGCCGCCACCTGTGCGCGAGTGGTAAAGAGTTCGACCGCCTCGGGATCGGTCAGGGGTGCCACCGGGTACTCCACCTCACCGCGGACCCGGAGCCGCTCGCGGCTGGTGACGAGGACCGTTAGGTTCGGGCAGGCCTCGACCAGGTCCGCCAGCCCGGGCGCGGCATCGATCACCTGCTCGAGGTTGTCGACCAACAACAGCATCTGCCGTGGACCGATGTGGTCGGCCAGCCTGTCCTTGGCGCCGATGACCTGACCAATCGTCTCCGGCACCAGGGCCGGGTCGCGCACCGGCGCCAGCCCGATCCAGAACGTCCCGTTGCGGAAATCCGACACCAGGCTGGTCGCCGCCTCGATCGCGAGCCGAGTCTTGCCCGAGCCTCCGGGTCCAGTGAGCGTCAGCAGTCGGGCTCCGTCCTGGAGGCGCTCGACCACCTCGCCGATCTCGCGCTCACGTCCGACGAACGAGCTGGCCGGGCGGGGCAGGTTCGTGTTCGAGATCGTCTTCAGAGGCGGGAATCGGTCGGCGCCCAGCTGATAGATCCATATCGGCGCATCAAAATCCTTCAGCCGATGCTCGCCGAGGTCGGCCACCTCGGCATCAACCAGTTCCCGCGTTTGCGCCGACAGGAGAATCTGACCGCCGTGGCCAGAGGCCGCGATGCGAGCCCCCAGGTGGACGTCCTCGCCGACGTAACCGTCGTCGCTTCGACCGGCCTCACCGGTATGAAGGCCCATGCGGACGCGCACTGGGCCAGAGCTCAGCGCTCCCTGGGCGAGTCCGGCCGCGGCAACCGCATCGGCAGCGGTCGCAAACACGTAGAAGAAGGCATCACCCTGTGTATCGACTTCCACCCCGCCGTGAGCGGAGAAGGCGCTCCGTAGCGCTCGCCGATGTTCCGCCACTGCGTCGGCATAAGCCGAGGGCCCGAGATCGCGGAGCATCCTCGTCGACCCCTCGATATCGGTGAAGAGGAACGTGACCGTCCCCTCCGGAAGATCGCCTCGCATCGGCCGCATCATGCGCCGGGCGGCACGAGGGCGGCTAGCCCGCGGGAACCTCCGCCAGGAAATCGAGGACGAGGCGGTTGAAGGCCTCGGGCTGCTCCAGGTTCATCATGTGCGCCGCCCCGTGCATGACCTCGAACCGGGATCCCGGCACGGAGTCCGCCAGGAACCGGCACGCCGCGTTGGTGTGGGCGTCGTCCAGATCCCCGATGACCACCAGCAGGGGCATCGTCACCTCCGCCAGCCGAGTGGTCGCCGGCGGGTCGAGGGGCTGCGGAATGGCCTCCTCCTTCTCGGCCTGGTACGTGGTCAGGATCCAGTCATGGACGGTGGCCCGGAGTTCGGGGTCGACCCGATCGGTCGGCTGGCCGGGGCCATCGACCCAGTAGCGCGTCTCCAGGTCGGCTAGGCGGACCCAGTCCTTGGCGTTCCAGGCCTCTTCGGATTCCTTCTCCATCGCCTCGGCCACAGCCTTCTGGTCGTCGGGGAGCTCGGCATGGAAGCCTCCTAGCCCGCCGGCGACCACGATGAGCGCATCCACCCGGTCCGGATGCGTGACCGTGAAGTCGAGGGCGATGCTCCCCGACCGCGAGCAGGCCAGCACCCGGGCCGACGGTGCGCCGACGTGGTCGAGGACCGCGGCCAGATCGTCGCGGTTGGTGAACTCCACGTGCTCGCTCTCGCTCTGCCCCCACCCCCGGGTGTCGTAGCGGATGACCCGGTAGCGCTCGGCGAACGCCGGCACCTGGGGGTCCCATTGCCGCAGGTTGGCAACGCCGGCGTGAATCAGCACCAGCGGCTCGCCCTGGCCGGTCACCTCGTAGTACAGGCGCCCGCCGGAGACGGGCACAAACCCAAGATCGTCCATCCCAGAGATGCTACGGCTAGACTGCGGAGCCGATGGCCGAGATCAGCCACGTCCACTTGCTCGTGCCCGACCTGACGAGCCTGAATCGGATCATCCGCGAGGGTGGCGCCCAGCTGTTCCCGCAGTGGTTGTCCACCGACTTCGGATCCGAGCCGCGCATCGGCTGGTGGGGACTCCGAGGGGCCGTGCTCGAGGCCCTCGACATCCCCGACGACCCGGCGCGACGCGGACTCTGGCCGCGTCCGTTCGACGACTGGTCTGAGCCGCCGCGGGGCCTGGTCCTGGCGACGTCGGACAGCCGGCGCGCGGCAGACGAGCTGTCGGGGGTCGTCGGCGCCGGTGATGGTTGGTGGGCGGCTGGGGAGGACGCCCTGCTGGGAGCCCGATGCCGTCGCCTCAGCCTCGGGCGCAGCATTCTCGTGCTGGCCGAGCCGACTGGCGAGGGCTACGTCGCGACGTGCCTGGCCACGTTCGGCGAGGGTCCGATCGGGGTCGGCCTCGACGGGACGTCGACGACCGGCCGGCCGGCGGCCGCCAACCCGATCACCGATGGTCCGGCCACCTACCTGCGCATCGGTCCGGGCGCTGCGCCGACCCTGATCTTCCTGCCCGCCGGCGGGAGCGCCTGAGCGGCGCGGCCGGCGGGAGTGCCCGACCAGAGTGCGTAATCGGAGCCTGATGGCCGAACGACGGATCGACCTCGCGATCGCGCTCCTTCCCATCATGCTGGCGGCCGCCACAGTCCTGGTCCTCCTCAACCCCGACGTTCAGCCGGCAGTCGTCCAGCCCCGGCTGGCCTTGGTCATCGACGCTACGGGCACGCTGGTCGCGGTGGCGGTGGCGACCCTCGCCTGGGTCCACTATCGCGAGGGCCCCGATCCCGGCGCCATGTTCCGGGCCAGCGCGTTCCTCGTCCTCGCGGCGCTCAACGGGCTGTTCACTTGCAGCACCCTGGCGGGGGTGGAACGGGCCTTCGGCCTGTCCCTTGACGCCCCGGGCCAGCTGCCGCTGTGGTCTCTGATCCTCGGGCGGTCAGTGGCCGCCGGCCTCCTCGTCTTGGCCGGGCTCACCACCCTCCATCGGGTGGTCATCAGGCGGCTCTCGCCGCCCCTCATCTTCGGGCTGCCCGCGCTCCTGGTGATCGGCGCCAGCGTCATTGCAGCGGCGATCCAGCCCCAGCTGCCGATGCTCGTCAGCGCTGCCGGCCTGGCCCAGCTGATGACGAATCCATCCGCCCCCCTGGCCCCGGCCGAGGCTCCCATCGAGGTCGCCCTCCAGGTCGTCATCGGCCTCGGCTTCCTGTGGGCGGCGGCACTGGCGTACCAGGCCTACAGGCGCGAACGGCGGGGAGCGGACGCCCTCCTGGCCATGGCCCTCATGCTGGCCGCCTTCAGCCAGGTCCACCTGGCCATCCACCCTGGCACTTACGCCACGCTCGTCACGACTGGGGACGTGCTGCGGGTGAGTTTCTACGCCGTGATGCTCGGCGCGCTGGCCGTCGAGAGCAGGGGCGACCTCCGGGCCCTGCGGCGGGCCAACGAGGAGCTGGTCCACCTCCGAGAAGCGGACGTGGCGCGCGCGACCGCCGAGGAGCGGGCCCGTCTGGCGCGCGAGATTCACGACGGGATGTCGCAGGAGCTGTGGTTGGCGAGACTGAAGCAGGGCCGACTCCTCCAGGCAGCGGACCTGGGCGCCGATGCGCGAGGGCTGGCCAGCGAGGTGGCCACGGCCATTGAATCGGCGCTGGCTGAGGCTCGTCAGGCGATCATGGCCCTGCGCCCGGCTGAGGGGGGGACCTTCACCCAGGTCCTCGAGCGCTACGTCGAAGACTTCGCGGACCGATTCGGGATCCCGGCCGATTGCGCCTGCGACCCTTCGCTGGAACAGCTGCCAGCGCGCGTTCAGGCGGAACTGTTGCGGATCGTGCAGGAAGCCTTGAACAACGTCCGGAAGCATGCTGATGCCACCCGCGTCCGCATGGAGGCATCCGTGGCTGGGTCGGGCCTGCGGCTGACGATCGTCGACAACGGGCGCGGCTTCAAGGTCGATGAGCCGGGGACGGGCTATGGTTTGCGCAGCATGCGGGAGCGAGCAGCCCTCATCGGGGCGAGCGTGCAGGTTGAGTCGCAGCCGCAAAGCGGAACGCGCGTCGTGGTCGAAATGCCGTTCCCGGTGGCTCAGTGATGGGGTCGCCCCCCGGGGCCCCGCCGCCGCTGCGGGTCATGCTGGTGGACGACCACGCGCTGGTTCGATCGGCGGTGCGCCAGGCCCTGACGGCGCCGGATATCGAGGTTGTCGGCGAGGCGGGGACCGCCGAAGAGACGCTGCTGATGGCGCCCCAGCTGCACCCCGACGTCCTCCTGTTGGATATCAACCTGCCTGGGACCGATGGACTGCGCCTGCTGCGCGAGCTGGTGCCCCGTCTGCCCGAGACGCGGATCGTGATGCTGACCGTTTCTGACAGTAAACGCGACCTTGTCGAGGCCATCCGCTTGGGCGCGGCTGGGTACGTCACCAAGGACCTCAGTCCCGACGCGCTCCAGCGTGCGGTGCGAGGCGTGCGTTCCGGGGAGCTCCCCATGTCGCGGACGATGGCTGCGGAGCTCGTCCGACACCTCGGGACGGGGACCGGCCGAGCAACCCCGCGCCTTGAGGGTGAGCTGCTGCCCGGGTTGAGCGAGCGCGAGGCGGAGGTTCTGGCCCAACTGGCCGAAGGACTGACTGACCGTGAGATCGCCGCGCGGCTGGGCATCTCGCCTCGTACGGTCGAGACCCACGTGGGGAGCATCCTCCACAAGCTTGGAGTGCGGAATCGGGCGCAGGCCGCGGCCCGCTACCGGGAGGCGCTGAACCCGGGCGGACGCTAGCCCGGCCCCAGGAGAGCGCTAGCCGGCCGGCTGGCTCGCCGGCTGTCCGCTGGCGGGGGTGCTGCTTTCTTCCGCGGCCGCGCCCAGACGCGCAGCCGCCAGGGCGGCGGCAATCTGCACGCGGAGGAGACGTGGCCGATCGGTGTCGATCGCCAGGTGTGTGCCGTCGTCCAATCGAACCAGGAGCAGCCGCTCGAGGGCAACCGCCATCTCCTCGATCTTGGCCAGCGGAATGTTGGTGGTCAGGGCGCCAACGTGCACCAGGCGCTCCGACGACACATACAGGGTGCCGGCCTGGGGTGATGGCTCCGGGGCGTCAGGCAGCGTCCGCTCCAGCAGCGCGTACTCCCGGAACACGTGGAGGACTTCCCCAGGAAGCGCCAGCGGCGTGAATCCGGTCTCGGACTCGACAACCGGCAATCCATCGGTCTGATACCGATGACGGGCGTCGTCAGAATCGGCCTCGTCCTGCGCGATGCTGTTCGCAATCAATCGCGCATCGCGGACCGCCGCCGGCTCCTCCTTAGGGTCTTTCACTGGCGTCGAGTGTACGGTGCGCCCGTGCGCCAATTCATCGGTATTCGGCTGCGGATTTGTACGGAATGGGCGCTCCGTATCCGCAGCCCGCGATCCGTGGCCCGTTCCGTACCGTCCCGGATGGCAGTCCGGGATTGAGCGCATAGCCTCACCCTCTGCCGGCTGCGCCTCGTGCCTTGGGGTCGCATCTGCCGACCGAAACTGAGGTGTCCTCTGTGCCCGTCGCGGACCCGACCGTCCTCCACGTCCCGGCCACTCGCCGGCTCGCTTCTGGCTTCCTTGCCGTCGCACTCGTCTTCCTTCAGCTCGCGCCGGTCGGCGCCGCTGTCTACACCGATCAAGCTGACTACGCGCCTGGCTCGGTCGTCAC
>JBIOTW010000023.1:0-7263 GCA_044866355.1 Candidatus Limnocylindria bacterium
CGTCCCACTCACGTATGGCACGGGGATTGCCGGGACCTCGATGACCACGCCTCTCCAGTTCAGGAAGCAGGAGCCGTCCGTGCCGAACATCACGGCCTGCAGCCCCGCATAGGCGCCTTCGCCGGTCAGCACCATCAGGCCGCCGGCAACCGTGCCATCCGGAAGCTCGACAGATGTCGACCCTCCCTCCCAAGCACCCTGGTCATTCTCGATGCGTATTCCCTCCGCGGCCACCGTCGAGCCTGGGTCTCCCGAGGCCAGGGTGTACTGGTCGCCGTCCCAGCTGTAGTGGTGGCGGCCGCTGAACCGCTCGTCCGTGGCGGTGTGGTTTCCGCTCCACGTGAATCCCCGACGCCGCTCGACGGTCATGTCCCCGTCGGGGTGCTGAACGACGACGGTCTCGTCCGTCCCCGCCTGGGACTCGGCGTTGGAGGGGACACAGGCCGTGAACTCGCCGGGCACAAACCCGGCCGTGTCGCCACTCGCGGACGCGCTTGGCGGCGCTGGCGTCCCACTCACGTATGGCACGGGGATTGCCGGGACCTCGATGACCACGCCTCTCCAGTTCAGGAAGCAGGAGCCGTCCGTGCCGAACATCACGGCCTGCAGCCCCGCATAGGCGCCATCGCCGGTCAGCACCATCAGGCCGCCGGCAACCGTGCCATCCGGAAGCTCGACAGATGTCGACCCTCCCTCCCAAGCACCCTGGTCATTCTCGATGCGTATTCCCTCAGACGCCACCGTCGAGCCTGGGTCTCCCGAGGCCAGGGTGTACGAGTCGCCATCCCAGCTGTAGTGGTGGCGGCCAGTGAACCGCTCGTCGGTGGCGGTGTGGTTTCCGGCCCACGTGAACCCTCGACGCCGCTCGACGGTCATGTCTCCCTCGGGATGCTGAACGACGACGGTCTCGTCCGTTCCCTCCTGGGACGCGGCGTTGGAGGGGACACAAGCCGTGAACTCGCCGGGCGCAGACCCGCTCGGCGGTGCCGTGGCAGCAGGCAAGGACGGCGACGGCGAGGCGTCTGGGCCGCCGACGTTGGGCGCGATAAGCAGTTGGTAACCGATGAGCGCCACAGCGACCACGGCAGCGGCCGCGGCGACGAGGCGAACGGTGTTGTTCATGATGGGCGTCCTCCACGCCAGCCGGAACGGCCGGCGCTGTGGGGTGACCGGAAGCTGGTCGAGCACAGCGTCCAGGACGCGGTCCGGGAGCGCCGTGGCGCCCTCCTCCAGCCACAGTCGGACGATGCGAGTTGCGTCTCGTTCGGATCGCCTCATCGCGCCACCTCCCGGGACGCCGGACGCGCGTCGGCGTCGAGCGCGGCGCGCAGCCCCCGCATCGCGTAATGCAATCGAGATCGGGCCGTTCCCATCGGTATGCCGAGCGATTCGGCAACCTCGGGGAGCGGCATGTCCAGGTAGTGGTGCAGGACCACCACCGCTCGGTGATCAACGGACAGACGCCGGAAGGCGCGTTCCAGCTGGTCGCGGTCGGCGACCGAGGCCGAAGCGTCCGACATCGGCTCATCGGCCTCGACGAGTCGAAGTCCTGGCGTCCAGTGTTGGGTTCGACGGGCCTCGGCGTAGCAGGCGCGCACGAGGAGCCGGTACGACCAGGCCTCAAAGCGGGCCGGGTCGCGCAGCTGCGGAAGGTCTCGCCAGATGTTCAGCAGCGCCTGCTGCGTCGCATCCTCGGCGAGGTCGAGGTCGCGAAGGATCCGATGCGCAACCGCGTGGAGCCGATTCCCGACGGCCACGGCGAGGCTCGCGAAGGCCTCTTCGTCACCGCGCTGTGCCTGCACCACGAGGTCGGTATCCATCCCTCATCCGCATGGTGCGCCGGTTCAGACCGGCGCATTCACCACGTATGGGCGGGTCTTGGACCGATGCGACTCAATCTTCGTGGCCGGTGCGATGATGCGGCCCGAAGGAGACCGATGGCCGATGGAAACCTGGCAGGCGATCAACTCGGTCCGCGTGGTGCGCCGGTTCACCGACCAGCCGCTGGAGCCCGAGCACCTGGACCGGATCCTGAACGCGGGACGGCGCACGGGCAGCTCTAAGAACGAGCAGCGCTGGGCGTTCGTCGTCGTCCGCGATCGCAAGCTTCTGGATGCTCTCTCCAAGGTGGGCCGATATGCGGGCCACCTGGCCGGGGCGGCCGCAGCGGTCGCCCTGGTGACGCCGGACGCGAAGGGTCCGCGGAACAGCTCGGTCATGTGGGACCTCGGCCGTGCCGCGCAAAACATGGTGTTGGCAGCCTGGGATCTCGGCGTGGGCGCCGTGCCGGCCACGGTCTACGACCACGACCTGGCGTCACGCCTGCTGAAGCTCCCCTCCGACCGGCGCTGTGACTTCCTGCTGTCGTTCGGCTTTCCGGCTGACCCGAAGAAGCTCACCGCCCCGAACAAGCCCGGCGGTCGGCTGCCTCTCGACGACCTCGTCCACGAGGACCGCTGGTAGGGCCGGCGGCTCAGGCCCTGGGCGAGCCCACCCGGTGGTGGTCCGCGCCCCGCAGCTGATCCGTGGCGTGACGGAGCACCGGTAACACGGCGTCGAGCGATTCGGTTGCTCCCTCGGGGGACCCCGGCAGGTTGACGATCAACGTTGTCCGCCGGGCTGCGACCACGCCGCGTGAGAGGGCGGCCCGCGGCGTCGAGGCCACTCCGACGCGCCGCATGAGCTCGGCAAGACCGGGAACCATGAAATCGGCAACACGGGCAGTACCCTCGGGAGTGCGGTCGGTGGGGGTAAGCCCGGTGCCGCCGGTGGTCACTATGAGCCGATGGCCAGCGGACGCCAGCTCGACAAGGAGGTTGGCGAGGCCCGACTCGTCGTCGCGGACGACGATCGGATCGGTGGCCGTGTCCCAGCCTGCCGCGGCGAGCCTGGCGACGAGCTCGGGACCTACCGTGTCGGGTCGCGTCCCCTTCGCGGCACGGGTCGACACGACGACGACCACCGCCTCCGGGACCCTGTCGGCTGTCACGTGCCTGCGGTCATTCGGTAAC
The DNA here is from genome assembly GCA_044866355.1 of Candidatus Limnocylindria bacterium. Classification (GTDB taxonomy): domain Bacteria; phylum Chloroflexota; class Limnocylindria; order QHBO01; family QHBO01; genus DASTEQ01. Next base: position 3,012 of record JBIOTW010000023.1, read on the forward strand.
TCGAAAGTCGCCGCTGCGACCGCCGGACTTCTCCAGCAGCCGCACGCGTTCGACGACGATGTCGCGCTGGAGGGCCTTCGCCATGTCGTAGGCGGTGAGCGCCGCCACTGCGGCCGCGGTCAGGGCCTCCATCTCCACTCCTGTGCGCGCGGTGGCCCGCACCTCGGCCCGAAAGGTGAGCGTGCCCGCATCTCGGTCCGCTCTGGGCTCCACCTCCACCACGTCGAGTGGGATCGGGTGGGCCAGCGGGATGAGCTCGGCCGTCCGCTTGGCGGCACCGACGCCCGCCAGGCGCGCCACGACCAGGACGTCCCCCTTCGGCCCGCCGGCATCGAGCAAGGTGGCCAGGACCTCGGGCCGCATCCGCAGCGACGCCTCGGCGACGGCCCGGCGGGCCGTGATCGGCTTGTCGCCGACGTCCACCATGCGTGGCGCGCCCTCGGCATCCAGGTGGGTTGGCTTCATCGGTCCTCCGCGGTGTCCGGCTGTCCCAGCAGGATCGTCTCGTACCGGTGGCCGGCCCGTCCAGCGGGCTCGCCCTGGGGAACCACCAGCAGGCCGTTGGCGGCGGCCAGGGCGCGCAGCTGCGACGACAGCTGACCCCCGGCTGGGCGAGCCGCCCAGCCGGCATCGGTCTGGCGCACGCGAACCCGCAGGTAAGCGGCGCGCTCCGGATCCTTGCGCAGGTCCTCGTCAAGCACCGCCTCCAGGTGGAGACGCCCGTCTCCGACCAGGCCAAGGACCGATCGGATGAGGGGCCGGACCAGGAGCTCGGTGACGATCAATGCGCTGACCGGGTTTCCGGGGAGGCCAATCACGGCGCGCCGGTTCACCACTCCTACGGCAAGCGGCTTGCCAGGTTGCATGGCGATCCGCCAGAAATCGAGCCTGCCCAGCTGCCCGATGGCGTCGCGGATGTGGTCGTGGCGGCCGGCACTGACGCCACCCGAGGTGAGGACGACGTCCGTTGCCTCGGCGGCATCGGTCAGTGCCTGAGCCACGTCGGCAGGGTCGTCACCGACCTGGCCGCGAAGGATCGGCTCGCCACCTGCCTCGGTCACCGCGGCAGCCAGGGACGGGGCGTTGGCATCGTGGATCTGGCCGGGCTGGAGCTGCGTTCCGGGCGCGACCAGCTCGTCGCCGCTGGACAGGATGGCGACGCGGGGTCGGGCGCGGACCTCGATCTCGGCGATTCCCAGCGAGGCGAGCACTCCGATCGCCGCCGGGGTCAGCGGATTGGGCAGGTGGACGGCCTCGCCCGCCTTCGTGTCGTTGCCGGCGGATCTGACGTCGGAGCCTGGCGGGATCGGCTCGGTGATCTCGACGACGTCGTCATCCTCGATTGCCCTCTCGATTGGGACGATGGTGTCGGCGCCGGGCGGCAGGGGCGCGCCGGTCGAGATCCGAACGGCGGTTCCCGGTTCCAGCGGCGTCAAGGCGCCGGGGCCTGCCGCGACCTCGCCGGTGACCCGTAACCGACCCGGCAGGTCCGCCGCTCGCACGGCGAAGCCGTCCATGGCGCTGTTCGTGAAGGGCGGCACATTCATGGGCGCGTCGATGACCGTCCGCGCAGGAGCCCGGCCCAGGGCGTCACTCAGCGGGACCGTCTCGATCCGTGGTTCGGGCGCCATCCCCAGCAGGCGCTCGCGTGCTTCCTCGACTGTCAGCACGTTCGTCAGGTAGCCAGGTCGTCGGCCTCGGCCTCGCGGATCCGTCTCCAGCCTGCGAAGGACAGGGTGGCGGCGAAGGCGAGGATGAGGGCCCCGGCGACCATCGCGGCATCGAACCAGAATCCGGGCGGGTAGAGCCGGATGAGGTTTGAATCTGCGGGGAACGTCCACGTCCCCGCCGGAAAGAGCAGCTCGTGAAACAGCGTGAAGGCAGCATCCCAGGCGAGGACTGCGAACGCGCCAACGGCCAGCGTGGCCACTCCCACGCCGCCGGCTCCGTACATCAACGCCCTTCCCAGGCGGGCGACCTCAGGTTGGAGCAGGCGACCTCCCCACGCTGCGAACCCGAGGGCCACCAGCTCCAGGAGGACCAGGATGCGGACGAGGCGGCTGACGTCGCGCATGTGCGAGCGCTCGTCCGCGGCCAGCAGTTCTCGGCCGTTCGCAAAGGCGACGTCGAAATCTCCGCCCGAAAAGATGTCCCACACGATTTCGCCGTTGATGCGGTCTACCTCAGCCCGGGAGCGCTGAAGCTTGTCGGCGACGTCGTGGCGGTCCTGGAGGAAGCCGATGAACAGCGGATTGATGAGCGCGAGGGGGCCGGTGAGAGCCGTGATCACCCCAACCCAGAGGGCGAACAGGAGCCCAACGCGGGGCGGAGCGGGCATGCGGTCTCGCCGGACCCCGCGTGGGTTGCCGTCCTGCCGAAGTCAGTCGACGCCCACGGCCCCCAGCACGTAGTTGAGGGCCATCCCGACGATGGCGATCACGATCGCGCCCAGGATGGCGTCGAGGAGGCTGCTGATGGTGAACGTCAGCCCCAGCGCCCCGGCCAGCCAGCTGGTCAAGTACAGCATCGCGGCGTTGATGATGAGCAGGAACAGGCCCAGGGTGAGGATCGTGATCGGGAAGGTGAAGATCTTCAGGATGGGCTTCACGACGGCATTCACCACGCCGAAGATGAGGGCCAGAAGCAACCACTGGAGTGGGTCACCCGCGAAGTCCAGGCCATCGAGCACCTGCACGGCCGCCCACAGGGCCGCGGCGTTGACCAGGACCGAAATGATGAATCCCATGCCCTACCTCCGATGCCAGCCGTGGCGGTGAAGCCGGCCAATCCTTGGGTCGCTCTGTTGCTGCTGGGTGTGTGGTCGGGGCGACTGGATTCGAACCAGCGACCTCCTGAACCCCATTCAGGTGCGCTACCAGGCTGCGCTACGCCCCGACGTGATGTCGGGGGCCATGGTCCCAGAACTTAGCCATCTCCCGCAAGGCGCTGCGCGGCGTTAGGCCTCTCGGCCGGTGAGTTCATCCTTCTGGGTGCGGGCCATGAGGGTCGAGACAGCCTCCAGGGGCGGGCGGCCCCGATGGATCACCGCGTCCACCTGCTCCGCGATCGGCATCTCGACGCCATGACGGGCTGCCAAAGCGAGGGCGCCGTTCACAGTCGTCTCGCCCTCAGCCACGCCTCCCAGCTGTGCGGCGACATCGGCCCAGGCCAGGTTGGAGGCCAGCAGCTCGCCCGCCCGCCGGTTGCGTGACAGCCGGCTCATGCAGGTAGCGATCAGATCGCCCACGCCCGCCAACCCGGCGAACGTGCGCGGGTCGGCGCCGGCGGCCACGCCCAGCCGCGTCATCTCGGCCAGGCCCCGGGTGATGATGGCCGCCTTGCCGCTGTCCCCCATCCGAAGGCCGTCGGCCATCCCCGCCGCCAGGGCGATGACGTTCTTCAGCGCCCCACCCAGCTCAACCCCCACCACGTCGGGATTGGTGTAGACCCGAAACCGATCCGATCCCAAGATGCCCGATACCTCGCCCGCCAGCTCCACGTCAGACGAGGCGACGACCGTCCCAACGGGCAGGCCAGAAGCGATCTCGGGGGCGAGGTTGGGACCCGACAGGACGGCCACGGGACGGTCGGGCGCCTCTTCCCCGATCACCTCGCTCATCCGCGCCTGCGTCCCCGCCTCGATCCCCTTCACCACCGACAGGAAAGGGGTGTCTGGCGCGAGCTGACTGGCGACGCCACGCAACGTGTTCCGCGCGTGCGCCGACGGCACGGCCAGCACATACAGCCGATGCGGTTCGGTTAGCGCGGCGGCATCACCGGTGACCCCCAGGCCCTCCGGGAACGGATGCCCCGCCAGATAGCGGCGGTTTTCCCCGTCGCGGGCCATCTCCTCGGCGGCCTCCGGCCGATGGGCCCAGAGGGTGACGGGGTGACCGGCCGCGGCCAGCATTCGGGCCAGGGTCGTGCCCCACGCCCCGGCCCCGATGACCGCGATCCGCTCCGCCATCCCGGCGAGGATAGCGCCGGTCTAGCGCCGTCCCGCGCGCGATCTGCGGGCACGGGCCCGCGGCCGCTCCCCGGAGGCCCGGGCACGGAACAACAACCGGATCGGCGTCCCGGAGAAGCCGAACGCGTCCCGCAGCCGGTTCTCGAGGTACCGCCGAAACGAGAAGTGGAACAGCTCCGGGTCGTTGACGAAGATCACGAACGTGGGTGGGGCGATCGCCACCTGGGTGGCGTACAGAACCTTGGCCCGCCGGCCGCGCGCCACGGGGGGCGTGTGCGCCGCCAC
>JBIOTW010000024.1:0-20595 GCA_044866355.1 Candidatus Limnocylindria bacterium
GGATCTCGCGCAGGGTTGCGCGCAGCGCATCGGTATCGGCATGCGGGAACAGGCGGCGCTCGGCCTTGGTCAGCCGGATGCCGTCGATGATGCTGGCGTGGTTCAGCTCATCCGAGACGATGACCGCCCCCTCGCCGGCCAGGATGGGGACGGTGCCGGTGTTGGCCGTGAAGCCGGACTGGAAGGTGAGGGTGGCCTCGACTCGCTTGAATTCGGCCAGCCGCGCCTCGAGCTGCTGGTGAAGGGTCATGGTGCCGGCGATGGTCCGAACCGCGCCCGACCCGGCGCCCAGGGCCTGGGTCGCGAAGATCGTGGCCTCGCGGAGCTTGGGGTGGGTGGCCAGCCCCAGGTAGTTGTTGCTGGACAGGGTGATGACCTCGCGGCCGTCGATCCGGCAGCGGGCTCGCTGCTCGCTCTCCACCACCCGCAGCCGGCGGTACAGGCCCTTGGCCCGCAGGTCGTCGAGGTCGGCGTCGAGGAACGCCAGCGGATTACGCGTGGACCGAACCGATGTCATGGCGTGACCGATGTCACGGCGAGACCGATGTCATGGCGTGAGCACCACCTTACCGGCATGCCGCGAACCCAGCAGGTCGAATCCCTGCTCCCAGTCGGCGAGGTCGAACCGATGGGTGAGGATGGGCGCCACGTCCAGCGCGCCGGACCGCAACAGGGCCTGTGTCCGCTCCCAGGTGTCGTAGATCCGGCGCCCGAAGATGCCATACAGCCGCAGGCCTTTCTCGATGAACAGGTTCGAGAGGTCGACGGTCACCGGCTCGCCGAAGATGCCCAACAGGCTTATCCGTCCGCCACGCGTCGCGAAGCGCAGAGCCTGCTCCAGGGCTGGAGCGGCGCCGCTCATCTCGAGGACAACGTCCACCCCGTCACCACCGGTTGCGGCCAGCACCCGATCTACGGTGTCCGGCGCGCCGGCGTCCAGTACCAGGTCCGCGCCCATCCGGGTCGCCAGCTCGAGCCGATACGGCTCGGTGTCGGTGGCCACGACCCAGGCGGCTCCCCCGGCCTTCGCGATGCCCACCGAGCACAGACCGATGGGGCCGCAGCCGGTTACGGCCACGGTCCGGCCCTCGATGGGCTCCACGAACGCGGCGTGGACCGCGTTGCCCATCGGCTCCTGGAGGGCGACTACCGACGGGTCGAGCCCGTTGGATTCCACGGCATTCGCCTCGGGGATGACCACGAACTCGGCATAGCCGCCGTCCACGTGGGCGCCGATGACTCGCAGGTCGCGGCACAGGTGCAGGGAGCCGGCGCGGCACTGGGCGCAGACGCCGCAGTAGAGATGCGATTCGACGCCTACCAGGTCCCCCTCGCGGACGCGAGTCACCCCCGAGCCCGTGGCCGCCACGCGGCCCGCCAGCTCGTGGCCGAGGATCACCGGGGGCGTGATGTTCTCGGCCGCCCATCGGTCCCAGAGGTAGATGTGACTGTCCGTCCCGCATACGCTGGCGGCCTCGATCCGGAGCTGGACCTCGCCTGGTCCCGGGGTGGGGATTGGCGCGTCGATGATCTCGAGGCCCGGCTCGGGACGAGTCTTGGCCAAGGCCCGCATCACGGAACGCCTTAATCCTCGGTGAACCAGGAGCGCGAGGCGGACCGCAGCAGGCCCAGGATCAAGAGCAGCGAGATGGCGAGGCCCAGGGGGAGCATCAGCGTGGTCCAGCCCCGCGCCGCTTCGGGCGGCATGTCCAGCACAACGGGCACCAGGCCGGCCATGATCGGGGCGGGCAGGAGCGAGATGAACAGCGCAAACCCAAAGCCCGCGCGCTTGTGCTGGAGCACGAGCGTCAGGCCGAACAGCACGGCGGCCAGCTCGGCCATCATGAACACGCCAAGGAGCGAGAACGGCGCCTTCTCGCTGAAGTCCACGAAGGCGATGATCTGCGGCAGGAGGATGCCGGTCAGCCCCAACAGGACGCCGACCCAGAGGAACCAGGCCATCAATCCGAACGAAGGACGCTGGCGCGTGGCGGGCGGGGCAGGCTCCATGCCCGGAATCGTAGCAAGGGGTCGTCCCGGCCGGAAATAAAGTGTCATCGGGTCCGGTCGAGCGCACCTACTAAAGACCTTCCGTATTGGCCGAATGACCCTTTAGTGACAGACTCGGGGCATGTTCCAGCCACGACCGGGTGACCGGGCGCGATGACCGACAACGGCGGGCAGATCGGGCGCGACCTGACGCCGCGCGAACGAGAGGTGCTGGCGATGGTCGCCGCTGGCATGACGAATCGCGAGATCGGCGAGGCCCTCTTTATCTCCGAGAGCACGGCAGGTGTCCACGTTTCGAACCTGATGGCCAAGCTCGGGGTCGGGAGCCGGACGGAGGCCACCGCTGTTGCCTACCAGGCAGGACTGGTAGAGTCCGCGGCCGGGATTCTTCAGACAGAGGCGGGGCCGGTCACGGGCGTCGCAGCCGAGGAGGCGCCGCCCCCAATTGGATGGTGGGGGCGCCTCTCCCACTCCGTCCAGAGTCAGGTGGATCACCATCCAGGTCGTGTCGCCGCGTTCGGGATCGGCGGGCTGGCGATCCTGTCCCTCGTCACCGTCGGGCTCGCCCTGGCCGTTTTGGGCGAACCGCCGGTCACCGGGGAGGGACCGGACCCCACGGCTTCGGCTCGACCGAGCGCAAGCGCGTCCCCGAGGCCGACCGTCGCGCCGACCGTCGCGCCGATCGGTGGCGCCGGGATCAACCTGGAGATCGACGGACTGGCCGAGATCCTCGTCGATGACCTGATACTGCGCGCCGAGCCCGGCACGGGAAGCATCCGGCTCGGCCAGCTGCCGGGCGGAGCCGCCGCGTTCGTGGTGGCCGGCCCGATCATCGAGGACGGGTTTGCCTGGTACCAGCTGGCGGCGGTCGATCCATTTGGGGCCGGCTGCGGGTCCGCTCAGCCGGCGGAGTCGCTCGTGTGTCGGGATTGGTTCGGCTGGGCGGCGGCCGGCGGCCGGGATGGCGAGGCCTGGCTTGCGCCGGCGGAGCCCGCCTGTCCGGCGCCGGGGAACCCGGCCACGATGATGGCCCTGAAACCGCTTGAAAGACTCGCCTGCTTCGGCCCGAGCGCGATGACGCTGCGGGTGTACGCCCCCCTCCACCACAACCCCGCTTCCGCCGCGCGCAGCGCCTGCATGCCGGGCGACCCATTCGCGCCGGCGTGGCTCGCCGGCTGCGCGGCGGTCTTTTTCAGGGAAGCGGAATCGCTGTACACGGGCGAGGGCGAGCTCCCGCTCTCCGTCCATATCGCCCCGAACCTCGGCAGCTGCGATGGGCATCTGTTCGGACCGAATTGCCCGCTGGCGGCCCTCCAAGGCCGATGGATCAAGATCACAGTCCACCTCGACGACCCGCAGGCGCAGAGCTGCCGCGTTGGCCCTGGTACCGCGCCCACCCCTAACCCGACCGTTCTTCAATGTCGGGCCGCGCTGGTTGCGAGCGCCGTCAGTGCCGACGACGGCCTGGGGGAGCTCGACCAGCACCAGGAGAATTGGCTCCCCGAATTCTTCATGGGCTACCAGCCGCACATGGGCGGCGGGACATGGACGCGCGCGGCCCAGACCTTCTCGGCTGGACGGACCGGTGAGCTGACGGCGATCCAGCTTCCGCTAAATCGCCTGGTGGGCACGAGCGGCCCGCTCGTTGTCCAGATCCGAAAGGGCAAAGCCGAGGGCGAGCTGCTGGCCACCAGCCCGTCGCTGGACTGGGCTGACCTGCCCTCCGACTCCGTCTCGTGCGCGCCTCCCCAGTGCATGGCGCTGAACCGGGAGTTCGCCTGGGTCACCATCCGCTTCGACCAGCCGGCGGACCTAATCGCGGGGCAAACCTACGCCATCGTCCTGCCACCTGGATCGATCACCGGGTCCCCGAACCCGGGGTATCTGCTGGCCCACCTTGGCGGCGACGATTACCCGGGCGGGGTCGCATGGAGCGGCCATCCGAGTGGCGCCGACGCGTGGGAAACCTACGGCGGGGACCTGGCCTTCCGGACCATCGTCCGCTAGCTGGCCTCAGCGCAGGAGGACGGTCGCGTCGGGGACTCGCCCCGCAGCGAGGATCCCCTGGCAGCAGCCCTGAGCCGCGACCCGGCCCGATGCGGTGCTTCGCGTAGAAGTACCCCGCAATGCCCGTCCCCGCCCCGCACTACCATGCGGCGTCATGCCGGCCAGCCGTTCATCCTGCCCCGGGCCGTCCGCCGTCATGCTTGGGGTGATCTTCGTCGCGACGGCCATAGCGCTCGGAGCGTGCCTGCCGCTCCTCAGCCCAACGGCAACTCCCCAGGCCAGCGCCACGCCCCGCGCCACGCCCACCGGCGAGCCGAGCGCCAGTCCCGGGGCGACTCCCCGCCCCCACTCCCTCGACAGTCCGGCTCAGCAGGATGACCGCCAGGTCCGCGTCGTGGTGGCGCCCAACCTCCCCACCGACGGCTCAGGCCAGATCGTGGTGACGGTGACCAACCTCACGCCGACGCGAATTACGGAGCTCGTTCTGCGCTGGCCCACCTCCCTCGACGAGCACCTCCTATTGGCCCCCTTCGTGCCCACGTCCAGCCGAATCTGCGATGGCTGCCCGCCCTTGGTTCAGCCATGGACCAAGTGGGTCCTCGGGCCGGGCGAGTTCGGTGAGCCGGCCGGGACGACGTCGCTAGGCTGGGGGCCGCTCGACCCGCTCGCCACCCTGGAAATCCCGATCGTCGCCACGCGGCGGGTCAACGGACCGGTCGAGTTCGACCTGCAGCTGCTGGCCGGCGAAGCCCTCCTCAACCAGGAAGGTGGCCAGCCTGCCTGGCTCCGCGTGGCCGTCCCATGATGCGCGGCATCCTCCCCGCCTGGACCGAGCCCGATCCGGACCTGTACCGCCGGCTGGGCGACATGATCGATCCCGATCGCAAAGTCCTGGCCGCGCTCGAGCGGATCGTGCCGCTGTCCGGCAAGCGGATCGCGGACGTGGGCACCGGCATCGGCCACTACCCCATGCTCCTCGCACGCCGCACGGCTCGGACGTACGGCATCGAGTCCGAACCCGCTCTGCTGGGAGAGGCACGCTCGAGAGCCACGGCCTCGCACCAACCGAACGTTCGGATGGTCGAAGGCGAGGCCACCGCGCTGCCCCTGCGGGACGGGGCCGTCGACATCGTGCTGCATGGCCTGATCGACGCCGAGGAGGGCTCCCTGCCGGCCATCGCCGAGGCCCTCCGCGTGCTGCGCCCTGGAGGCCGGCTGGTCGTCATCGGCTACTACGGCCGCGACGACGTCGCTCCCCTGCTCGAGCCGGAGGTGGTCGCCCATGCCCGGCAGGCAACCCAGCGACGGATCGGCTGGTGGCTGCGGCACGGATTCAAGATCAAGGTCGTCCACGCCAGCCTCGACCTGCGCGACGTGGAGGCCGCGCACGCCATCCTGCCGCGACTGTATGGGGATCGCGCCCGCGCGTTCCTGATGAGCTCCCACCCGCCCATGCCGGAGCTCAAACTCGGCCTGTACCACCTCGCCAAGACATCGGCCTAGACATCGGCCTGGACACGGGCCTGGAAATGCGCCCGGACATCGGTCCAGAGCCGCCCAAAAGCGGTGCCCGCCGCCATGTCATGGGTCTATCATCCGCCCGGGAGGCCAGGTTCTTCTCCCCCCGGAGCCTGGCCTCCCACTGTGCCCGCCGAGCCAATCCGGAGATGCCGAGAGCCGGTGCGATAATCCGGATCGACCCTTCCAGGAGAGCATCCGTGACCGCAACCACTCCCCGGATGAAGATCACGTACGCCACCCTCAGCGCCGACAACCCCGAGCTGCAGGCCGCGTTCGACCTGGCCGTTGAGTGGGCCCGCGGGGAGCTGGGCAAGACGTATCCCATGCTGATCGGCGCGGAGCTGCGGACCGGTGCGGAAACCTTCGAGCACCGCTCGCCCATCGACACTAACCTGGTGGTCAGCCGCTTCCCGGTCGGGACGCGGGATGACGTCCGGGATGCGGTCGCCGCGGCCCGCCAGGCATTCCCCGCCTGGCGCGACCTGGGATGGCGTCGCCGGCTCGAGATCATCCGCCGCGCGGCAGACCGCATCAGCGAGCGACAGTTCGAGCACGCGGCGCTCATGACCTTCGAGGTCGGCAAGAATCGGCTCGAGTCGCTGGGCGATGTGGAGGAAACGGCCGATCTGCTCCGCTACTACGCCGATCAGATGGAGGCGCACGACGGCTTCGTCCAGCCCATGGGGTCCCTGTCGGAGGCCGAGCACACGCGCTCGGTCCTCAAGCCGCATGGCGTGTGGGCGGTCATCAGTCCGTTCAACTTCCCCATGGCCCTGGCCGGCGGGCCGGCCTCAGGGGCGCTGATCGCGGGCAACACGGTGGTCATGAAACCCTCTTCTGACGCACCGCTGATGGGCTGGAAGTTCGTGGAGGCGCTGCGCGAGGCGGGGATTCCGCACGGCGTGGTGAACCTCGTCACCGGGCCGGGCGAGACGGTTGGCGCCGAGCTGGAGGACAACCCGGGCATCGACGGGATGGTGTTCACCGGCAGCCACGAGGTCGGCATGCGGCTGTACAAGAACTTCACCCGTGACTATCCCCGCCCGATCATCACCGAGATGGGCGGCAAGAACCCGGCCATCGTCATGGCCAGCGCCGATCTCGACGAGGCGGCCGAGGGAGTTGCCCGCTCGTCGTTCGGCTTCGACGGCCAGAAGTGCAGCGCCAACTCGCGGGTCTACGTCGAGCGGAGCGTGGCGCCGGAGTTCGTCGAGCGGCTCGCCCAGCGGGCGCGTGAGATCAAGGTGGGCGATCCCACCCGGCGCGAGAACTGGATGGGCCCGGTCATCAACGCGGGTGCCCTGCGCAAGTTCACCGATGCCGTCGAGGAGGCTCGCCACGATGGGGGGACCGTCGTGGCCGGTGGGCAGGTCCTCGAGTCCGGGGACGAGGGGCGCGGGTACTTCCCCACACCGACCGTGATCACGGGCCTGCCGCCCGATCACCGCCTGTTCCGCGACGAGCTGTTCGTGCCGCTGGTGGTGGTGGCCGAGGTGGACTCGCTGGACGAGGCCATGCGCATGGCCAACGACACGCCCTATGGCCTGACCGCCGGCATCTTCTCCCGCGATCGGTCCGAGATCGAGCGTTTCCTGACCGGCATCCAGGCCGGGGTGGTGTATGTCAACCGGCGCAGCGGCGCCACCACCGGCGCGTGGCCGGGCATCCAGTCGTTCGGCGGCTGGAAGGGCTCCGGGTCATCGGGCAAGAGTGGGCTGGGCCCCTACTACGTCCAACAGTTCCTTCGCGAGCAATCCCAGACGGTCATGGGCGAGGAGCCGCCGCCAGCGTGACGCACCGTCGCCGCGCCGATGCGGTCGAGGCCGATCCGGCCGCCGAACGGATCGTCAGCAGCGGCTGGTTCGCGGTCGAGCTGCGGTACGCGTACCTGGTCGAGGGGGCCGCCGCGCCCTACCTGGTCGAGGACCGCGTGGTCCTCATCGACGGCGAGGACGAGGAGGCGGCCATGGGCCGAGCGGTCGAGATCGCGACCGAATACGAGGACGACTTCGAGACCGAGGAGGGGCAGCCGGGAGCCATCCGTTTCGACGGCATCGTGGCCATCAAGGAGCTCGACGACCCTCCCGCCGCCGGGACCGAGGTGTGGCACGAGTTCATGTCGCCGGCCGGCGCCGCGGCCAACGGTGGAGACGAGTCGCTGCCCCCGGTATGGCCGACCGAGATGGCGTTCCCGCGCGCCCACGACACCTGACCCGTCGCGCCGACCGCGCGTCGACCGGACGCCAACTGAGCCAACACCGCCCATGAGCTGGCAGCGCGGCCTGTACGAGGGCCTGCGACCGCTGTTCTTCGCGGCCGATACGGAATGGATCCACGGGACGACCCTGACCGCCCTGCGCAAGGTCGCCGAGGGCTCGTACGGCCGCACACTCCTGAGCCACCTGGCGAACGACGGGCCAGCCGGCGCGTGGGCCGCCACGCGGCCGGTGGAGCACATGGGCCTCCGGTTTCGCAACCCGGTTGGCCTGGCGGCCGGCTTCGACAAGGACGCCGAGGCCGTCGTGGGCTGGGGAGCGCTGGGCCTCGGGTTCGCCGAGGTGGGGACGGCGACACCCCAGGCCCAAACGGGCAACCCTCGTCCACGCCTTTGGCGACTGACCGATGACGACGCGCTGGTCAACCGGATGGGCTTCAACAACCACGGCGCGGAAGCGTTGGCCGCGAGGGTGGCCCGCGCACGGCCATGGCTGCCAGCGGATTTCGTCGTGGGCGTCAGCCTCGGACGTGGCGCAGCCACGGCCGACCAGACAGCGGAACAGGACTATCTCGCCGCCGCGCGCTCGGTCGCTCCGGTCGCCGATTACCTGGCCGTGAACGTCAGCTCGCCGAACACCCAGGGCCTGGCGAGCCTCGAGGAGCCGGATCGCCTCACCCGCCTGGTCACGTCCGTGTCCGCGGTCGAGCCGCAGCGACCGACCATCGTCAAGCTCTCGCCGGACCTTCCGGCTCCCCGACTGACCAGCCTCGTTCAGGCGCTCGCCGGCACCCCGGCCGCCGGGTTGATCCTGTCCAACACCTCGCGCTCGCGGGACGGGCTGCGAAGTCAGCTGCCTCCGGGAGCCGACCAGGGCGGCCTGTCGGGACGGCCCCTGCTCGACGGCATGCTGGCCGCCATCGGTACCGTGAAGGGCCTGACCAAGGATCGGTTCACCCTGATCGCGTCAGGCGGGATCTTCTCCGGGGCCGATGCGCGTCGCGCCATGGACGCCGGGGCCGATCTGGTCCAGCTGTGGACCGGGCTGGTGTATGCCGGTCCGGGCTTGATCGGGGAGGTGGTGGAGGCGCTAACATCTGGCTCGAACTAGCCAGGGGCGCGGGCAGGACGCGCCGCTTTCGACTTGGGGTCCCCGCATGACCGTTCGGGCCTTCCGTCAAGCGGCCGCTGCCGCTCCACCCGCCCCGCACCTCGTCACCGAGCTGCCCGGGCCGCGCGCCCGGGAGCTGATGGCCCGCGACGACGCGGTCACCAGCCCTTCGCTGACCCGCGCCTACCCGCTGGTGGCGGAGTCGGGCAGCGGCTACGTCGTCACCGACGTCGACGGCAACCGCTTCCTCGACTTCGCCGCCGGCATCGCGGTGGCCGCCACCGGCCACGCCCACCCCGATGTGGTGGCCGCCATCACGGCCCAGGCCGAGCAGCTGATCCACATCGCGGCCACCGACTTCTACGAGCCACGGTATATCGAGCTGTCCGAGCGCCTGGCGGCCATCGCCCCGTTCGAGGAGCCGGCCCGCGTCTTCCTGACCAACTCGGGCACGGAGGCCGTCGAGGGAGCCATCAAGCTGGCTCGCCACCACACCGGGCGGCCGGCGATCATCGCCTTCGAGGGCGCCTTCCATGGGCGGACCCTCGGCGCGCTGTCCCTCACCAACTCGAAGGTCAAGCAGCGCGCCGGATTCGGGCCGCTGCTGCCCATGGTCTTCCACGCGCCGTTCCCCCGCGTCCGGGCCTGGCACGAGGGATCCGGTGGCGACGGCAGCGCCGAGCTGGAGGTCCTGCGCACGTCGATCCTCGGACGGCTGGTGGCCCCGCAGGACGTGGCGGCCATCGTGTTCGAGCCCATCCAGGGTGAGGGCGGCTACTTCCCGGCCCCGCCGGCGTTCGTCCGGGGCCTGCGCGACATCTGCGACGAATACGGCATCGTCCTCATCGCGGACGAGATCCAGTCGGGCATGGGGCGGACCGGCCGGACGTGGGCCATGGAGGCCTACGACGTCGAGCCCGACGTCGTGACCGTCGCCAAGGGGATCGCCTCGGGCATGCCGCTGGGCGCGTTCATCGGCCGCCAACAGCTCTTCACCTGGCCGGTCGGGTCCCACGGCAGCACCTTCGCCGGCAATCCAGTGTGCTGCGCGGCGGCGCTGGCCACGCTGGACCTGCTGGAGGGCGGTCTCACCGCCAACGCCGCCACGATGGGCGAGCGTCTGCGCAAGGGGGTGGAGTACGCCTCGGAGGAGTGCGGCGTGGTCCGCGACATTCGCGGGTCCGGGCTCATGCTCGGCGTCGAGTTCGCCAGCCACGGGGAAGCCAACGCGGTCGAGCAGGCGGCCTTCGAGCGCGGCTTGCTGGTCCTCGAATGTGGTGAGGCATCCATCCGGTTCTGCCCGCCGCTGATCGTCGACGAGGCGGCGGTGGACAAGGCGATCGAGCTCTACGCCGAGGCGCTGGCATCGGTCGGGTGCCCCATCCGCCCGGTGCCGGGGATCAACGAGACCGGAGGCTGAGTTACGGCCTCCACGGTCGTCCCCAAGGTCGTCCCGCTGGCCGAGGCGATCGCCGCTCACGTCCACGACGGCGACCTGGTGGCCCTCGAGGGCTTCACCCACCTCATCCCCTTCGCCGCCGGTCACGAAATCATCCGCCAGGGTCGCCGTGACCTGACCCTGGCCCGGCTGACGCCGGACCTGGTGTACGACCAGATGGTGGCCGCCGGCTGTGCTCGCAAGCTCATCTTTTCGTGGCTCGGCAACCCTGGTGTGGGCTCCCTGCCCGCCATCCGGCGCGCCATCGAGGACGGCAGCCTCCAGGTCGAGGAGTACAGCCACTTCGGGATGGTCGGACGCTACGTGGCCGGCGCCGCGCACCTCCCCTTCTACCCGCTGCGCTCCTATGCCGGGTCGGACCTGCCGGCCGCCAACCCGCTCATCCAGTGGGTCGCGTCCCCCTACGCCCCGGGTGACGAGGTGGCGGTCGTGCCGGCCCTCGAGCCCGACGTCACGATCATCCACGCCCAGCGCGCCGATGCCGAGGGCAACGTCCAGGTCTGGGGCCTGGTCGGGGTCCAGCGCGAGGCGGCCCTGGCCGCCGAGCGCGTCATCGCCGTGGTGGAGGAGCTGGTCGACACAGAAGTCATCCGCGCCGACCCGGACCGGACCCTGCTCCCCGGGTTGGCGGTCACGGCCGTCTGCGTCGAGCCCTACGGGGCACATCCCAGCTTCGCCCAGGGCTACTACGACCGCGACAACGCGTTCTACCGCGCCTGGGACGAGATCAGCCGCGACCCGGCCCGCCTCCAGGCCTGGCTCGACGAGTGGGTCCGAGCCACCCCCGACCGCGCCGCCTACGTCGAAAAGCTCGGCGCTGAGACCCTGGCCCGCCTCCGACCGAATGCCCGGCCGTCGGGATCGGTCGACTATGGCGAATACGCGTGAATAGACCGATGGGCATCGCGGCGGCGACGCCCGAGGAGGCCATGATCGCGGCCGCCGCGGCCGAGCTGGCCGGGGTGCGCACCGTGTTCGTGGGGATCGGCCTGCCGAACGCGGCCGCCAACCTCGCCCGTAGGACCGTGGCGCCTGACCTGGAGCTCATCTACGAATCGGGCGTGGTCGGGGCGCGGCCGTCTCGGCTGCCTGACAGCATCGGCGACCCGGCCCTCGTTTCGGGGGCGGCGGCCACGATGAGCATGCACGACCTGTTCGCTTACTTCCTCCAGGGCGGACGGATCGAGGTCGGGATGCTGGGCGCCGCGCAGGTCGACCGCTGGGGCAACCTGAACACCACGGTCATCGGTCCCTACGCCCGCCCGGACGTGCGGCTGCCCGGCTCAGGCGGCGCCTGCGAGATCGCGCTGAATGCCGCGCGGGTGATCGTCGTCATGAGCCAGTCACCGCGTTCCTTCGTGGAGCGCGTCGAGTTCGTGACGTCGCCCGGCCATCGCCACCCGGACGGCACGCCGCGCCCGGCCTGGGCGGGCGCCGGCCCGACATCGGTCATAACCCAGCTGGGGGTCTATCGATTCGGGACCGATGGCGAGATGGAGCTCTCCGCCCTCCAGCCGGGTGCCACCCAGGCCGATGTCGAAGCCGCCTCCGGCTGGGCCATCCGCGGCACATCGGTCAGTCCAGGAGGTCGCTGACCGAGGTCAGCAGCAGGCCCCGGTCGCGCAGGGCGGGGACCATGATCTCCAGCGCGGCGAGGGTCTCGTACCCGCCCAGGTGCATGAGCACGATCGACCCACTGGTGGCCGATGTCACGACGTGGGACGCCATCTGCTCCGGGGTCGGGCCGCCTTCCACGACCGGGCGCCAGTCGATGGTGTCGATGGACCACATGATCGTCTTCGTGTAACCCAGCCCCGCCGCGGTGGCCAGCACGGTCTCGTTGTAGGTGCCATACGGTGGACGCCAGTAGGGCACAGGATCCTGGCCGCTGCCTGCCTCCAGGATGGCGGCGGCATCGGTCAGCTCGTCGGCAATAAACGCGGCGGTGGGTGGTCCCCCGGTCGCGCACGGAGGCTCGGTCGGCGAGCCGAGACCGCCGTCACGCAGGTTGCAGTGGTGCATGGTGTGGTTGCCCAGCTCGAACAGCTCCGGATGGGCGCGGACCACGGCCAGCACCTCCTGTCCGGTGACCGTCTCGCTCATGGCGCCGGTGGGAAACAGCGTGGCGCACACCTGGTTGGCGACGAGGAACTCCAGGATGCCGATCGCCGGATCCAGCCGGCCGCCCATGTCGAAGGTCAGGGCCATGGCCTGGCCCGCATCGGCCGCGATACCGATGATCTCGCGTTCCCCGGCCGCCACCCGGTTGCCCGCCGTGCAGCCGGATGCCACCGGAGTCGGTCCAGGGGTCGGCAAGGGCGTCGGATCCGGCGTTGGGCTGGCTGGTGCCTCGGATGGGGCGATCGAAGGTGCGGCGGCGGGACTGCCGGCCGATGAAGCGGAGGGGGCGCAGCCGGCCACGACCAGAGCGACGGTGAGGAGGAACTCGGCCGGCCGGCGCCGGCCGGCCGGCATCGGTCTAGTTGGCGTGGTACTCAAAACGGCCCATCGGGGCCAGGGACGCGTCGCCCAGGAGCTGCGCCTCGCGCTGGAGCAGGGCCAGCTCCGCGCGCAGTCGGGCCGCGGCGTCGGGTGCCTCCAGCAGGCGCTGCTTGCGCGACAGCTCGACCTGCAGCACGCCGGCCACCGCGTAGCTGGCGGCCAGCGGGTCGGACGGAAGGCGCATGGGCTTGATCAGCCGCTCCATGCGGGTCGAGCGCTTGACCTCGCCCGCCGACGAGGCGTCACGATCCGCCAGGGGGTCAGCGTCGGGATCCGCGTCGGCCAGCAGGTCCTCCAGGTCGGCCGCGTCGCGCTCCTCGAGGAAGCGTCGAATCGTGGCCAGATACCCGTCCAGCGCGACCTGGACGTCGGGCACCAGCCCCTCCGCCTCCTCGCCGAACCGCTCGTCGAGCGGCGTGACGTCCGCCACCGCGTACGGGCCGGTGTGGTCCACGCTGCGGATCCGTGCCCGGCCCACTCCGACGGACATCAGCGCGTATCGGCCGTCGGCGAACCTGTCCGCGCGCCGGACCTCGCAGATGGTGCCGACCCGGCGAACGGTGAGCTGCCCGGTGCCGCGCCGGGCGGCCACCTCCCGACCGGCGGAGATCATCGTCACCACGAACTTCCCGCCGTATGGATTGCCCTCTTCCAGCAGGTCGCGGGTCATGGCCCGGTAGCGGCGCTCGAAGACGTGGAGCGGCAGCGGCAGGTGTGGGAATGCCACGACGTGGAGCGGGAAGAGGGGCAGCCGCATGAGAGACGCATGCTGGCACGCGGCCCCTTACTTGGCAAAGGGTTCTGGAGCTTTGCGATCGCTTCGGCGTGTCGGAATTCACGCCCCCCTGGGCGGGATTTCCACCAGCACCTCTTCCAGGCCCTTCTTCGCGATCACCGGGACGGTGGCATCGGCCGCCGGGAATCCAACTGGGATGACCGCATACGGACGCTCGTTGCGGGGCCTTCCGAGAAGCTCGCGGAGAAACCCCATCGGACTCGGGGTGTGGACGAGCGTCGCGAGGCCGGCGTGGGTCAGCGACGCCAAGAGAATGCCGACCGCAATACCCACCGATTCGCGCACGTAGTAGTGCTTCACCTGGCGACTGCCGCGCCCGACCTGGCGGATGCCATACACCTGTTCGAAGACCACGATGAGCCACGGCGCGTCCGTCAGGTGCGGCTTGTGCCAGTCCGTACCGAGGGGCGCGAGCGCCGCCAGCCACTCCCGTGACATGCGGTGCTCGTAGCTTTGGCGCTCCTCGGCTTCTGCGGCCGCCCGGATCTGAGACCGCAGATCTGGCTTGTCGCCGATGAGCACGAATGTCCATGGCTGCTGGTTCGCGCCGCTCGGCGCCAGCGCAGCGGCTTGGATGGCGTTGAGGACCAGCTCGCGAGGCACGGGTCGAGGGGAGAAGTCGCGAATGGAACGTCGGTGGCGCATCACCCCAAGGAACTGCTCGGAAGCCGCGAGGCGCTCCGCTTGCGAAAGACGCCGGGTGCGGTACCGGTGGCGTGTGGCAGGCATGAACGGGATCGTACGGTTCATGCACCCCGCGCGCCCACCAAGCTGCGCGTTCAGCTGACCACGACCACCTCGAGCGGGGCGGCTTTGCCCTTCAGCGTCAGGGACCGATGCTCCAACGGCGCGACGTCCAGATCCATCCCGGAGGCGGCCTCCAGGCTGACGACGATCTCGCCGGCCCCTGCCGCAGAGGCCATGCGCGCGGCGGTATTGACCGGATCGCCAAGGGCCGTGAAGTCGTGCAGCTGGCCTTGCTCCCCCACACCCCCGAGGAAGGCAACCCCGTGGTGGACCGCGACTCCGGCCGCGATCCATGGAGCGGAGGGGTGCCCGGTGCCGGCAACGATGGCCCGGGCCGCTTGCAGGGCGGCCGCGGTGTAGTCCGGTCCGGCCATGCCTCGCACGTAGAGACCGAGCAGCGCGTCACCGATGAACCGGTCGGCGACCCCATTCGTGGTGATCACCGCGTTGCTGGCCAGGTGGTAGAAGCGGTCGATAAGCGCGGTGTACGCCGACGGACCCAGGCGCTCGGCCAGACCAACCGAATCGCGAACGTCGGTGAAGAGGATTGTCAGCTCCACGTCCGCGCCCCGAATGCCCGTCGAAGACAGCCAGTTGAAGCAGAACTGGCAGAAGCGTGGGTTCTTCGGGAACGGCGGTCGGCCCAGCGCCCGGGAGAGGATTCCGCCGGGCATGCCGAATGGCGTATTGCAGGTCTTGCATCGGGGATCGCTCGGGATTCGAGAATTGAGCGCCCGACGCCGACGCACCTGGGGGTGATCCCCGTTCATGAGCGCGCGGAACTCATCCTGCGGGGTGGGAAATTGGGGTTCCACGCGCTCGGCCCCCGTCACGGCCCCGGAACCGGGTGGTCCGGCGTGTCGTCCACGCGAACCCACGTCGTCACATCCACTGGGAAGGCCGGACAAGGTCGAGGGGTTGGCATTCGGCGGAGGCGATCGCCGAGGGTCCTGGGGATCCGGAGGCTGGTGAGCACGCCGCGATGGTCCCCACCAGGGCGAGGCCGACAAAGAACCTAGTCCTGGTCAACGAACTCCATGTCGATCTGGGCCCGCTGGAGCTTGCCGGAGTAGTCGATGTACACGCTCTTCCACTCGGCGTAGAAATCGAGCGCTGCCTGCCCCACCTCACGGTGGCCGTTGCCGGTGGCCTTGGTCCCGCCGAACGGGAGGTGCGCCTCGGCGCCGATGGTGCCGTGGTTGACGTACCCCAGGCCGGAGTCGAAGTCGCGGATTGAGCGGAACGCCAGGTTCACGTCATTGGTGAAGAGCGAGGTCGACAGCCCATATGGGACCGAGTTCACGGTCTGAACCGCCTCCTCCCAGGTGTCGACCGGGATGACCGCCGTGACCGGACCGAAGATCTCCTCCTGAGCGATCCGCGCGTCGCCCTTGACCTCCGCGAACACGGTGGGCTCGAAGAACGATCCCTTTGCCAGCTCCCCGTCACGGGCGGGATGGCCGCCGATGACCAGGTCACCTTCCTTCTGACCGATGTCGACGTAGGAACCAATACGTTCCAGCGCCTGCTCGTTGATGACGGGCCCCACGTCGGTCGTCTCCAGCAGCCCGTCCCCCAGGACCAGCGACGCCACCCGGTTCCGCAGCTTTTCCACGAACTGATCGTGGACCGGCCGATGGACGATGATCCGGCTGGCCGCGGTGCATCGCTGCCCGCTGGTGCCAAAGGCGGACCAGATGACCGAGTCCAGGGCCAGATCGAGATCGGCGTCGGACCAGATGACGATCGGGTTCTTGCCTCCCAGCTCCAGGCTGACGCGCTTCAAGGTCTTCGCCGCGCGGCCGGAGATATCGACCCCGGTCTCGGTGTGACCGGTGAACGAGACGAGCCGGACGTCGGAGTGTTCGACCAGCGGGTGACCAACATCGGTCCCTGAACCGGTGACTACGTTGACCACACCTTCCGGAACGCCTCCTTCGAGCAGCAGCTCGACGAATCGGACCATGCAGGCAGGCGTGTCGGAGGCGGGCTTGAGGACAGCGGTGTTGCCGCAGATGAGCGCCGGGAAGAGCTTCCAGGCGGGGATGGCGATCGGGAA
Organism: Candidatus Limnocylindria bacterium; assembly: GCA_044866355.1. Taxonomy (GTDB): domain Bacteria; phylum Chloroflexota; class Limnocylindria; order QHBO01; family QHBO01; genus DASTEQ01. Next base: position 16,428 of record JBIOTW010000024.1, read on the forward strand.
GTTCCAGGGAGTGATGATGGCGGCCACCCCGATCGGGCGGCGGATAGTCATCGCGAACTTGTCGGGCATCTCGGACGGAATGGTGTAGCCAAACAGGCGCCGACCTTCACCGGCCATGTAGTACGCGACGTCGATGGCTTCCTGAACGTCGCCGCGCGCCTCGGGCAGGACCTTGCCCATCTCGCGGGTCAGGAGGCGCGCCAGCTCCTCCTTGTGCTCGGTCAAGATGCGGCCGACCTTGAACAGGATCTCGCCGCGTTTGGGGGCGGGCAGCATCGACCAGGCTGGGTAGGCGGCCGTGGCGGCGGCCACCGCGGCGTTGACGTCCTCCGCCCCGCTGGCCGGGAACTCACCGATGACATCCTCGCGGTTGGCGGGGCTGGTGGAGGCGAACGTCTTGCCTGACCGGGCCTCGACCCACTCCCCGCCGATGAGATTGCGATAGTCCTTGCTCAGGGTCGTCGTCATGGAAAGTCGTCCGCGCGGATATAAGGGACGTCCATTGTAGGATCAGCCACAGCCATGACCACGATCCAAGCCACTCCTCCAGCCGAAGCCCTGGCCCAGGCGCGCGCCGCTGCAGCCGAGCACCGCTGGCATGACGCGCTGGAGCTGTTCAGCGCCGCCGACGCGGCGAACCTGCTGACGCCTGGGGACCTCGATATGTTTGGCGATGCGGCCTGGTGGACCGGGGACATGAACGCCGCGATCGCTGCCCAGGAACGGGCGTACGCGGGCCACACCGCCGCTGGCGATCACCCGCGCGCCGCGCGGACGGCATTGCAGCTTGCGACCGAGTACAACCAACGGCTCGAGAGTGCGGTCGCCTCTGGCTGGGTGAGCCGCGCGCAACGCCTCCTGGAGGGGACGCCGGAAGCGCACGCCCACGGGCTGCTGGAGCGGGCGCGGCGGAACGCCGCGTTGCATCGTGGCGATCTCGAAGAGGCGTTGGACCATGCCAACCGGGTGTTCGAGATCGGGACCCGACTCGCCGACCGCGACCTCATCGGGCTGGGGATGGAGGACAAGGGGACGGTCCTCATCCAGCTGGGCCGGGTCGAGGAAGGGATGGCACTGCTGGAGGAGGCCATGGTGGCCGCCATCGGCGACGAGCTCTCGCCACGGGCCGCAGCCATCGTGTATTGCAACGCGACGATCGCCTGCGAAGACGTGGCTGACTACCGCCGCGCGGCCGACTTTTCCGAGGCCGCCAAGCGCTGGTGTGACCGCCAGCAGATCTCAGGCTTCCCGGGCATGTGTCGGGTCCGTCGGGCCGAGATCACTCGCCTCAGCGGTGCGTGGGAGGAGGCCGAGTCTGAGGCACGGCTGGCATGCGATGAACTGCGCGACTTTGCCCTGGCCTACGCGGGCGAGGGGTTCTACCAGATTGGCGAAATCCGCCTCAGACAGGGTGACTTCGGAGCGGCGGAGAGCGCCTTCGCCGAGGCCCACGAGCTGGGCCGCGATCCGGAACCGGGACTGGCGATGCTGCGATTGGCACAGGGCCGGACCGAAGCCGCCCGGAGCCTCCTTCGTGGGGCACTCGAGGAACCCGCCGTAACTCCTCTCGAGCGGGCGCGGCTGTTGCCCGCGCTGGTGGACGCGGCGGCCGCGGCCAGCGACCACGAGCAGGCCCGCGAGGCGGCGGACGAAATGAACGACCTGGCCGCGCGGTACGGCACCCACGCCCTGCGCGCCGCTGCAGCCGGCGCGACTGGCCAGGCCGCTCTACTCGAAGGCGCCTCCGACGCGGCTGCTGAATCGTTCCGTCAGGCCCGGCGCATCTGGCAGGAGATCAATGCCCCATACGAGACCGCCCGAGCCCGCGCGTGGCTTGGGCGAGCGCTCCTGGCGGGCGGGAAGAACGAAGCAGCTGCCCTCGAGCTGCGCTCCGCCATCACCGCGTTCGAGCGGCTGGGTGCCGAACCGGATCTGAAGGCGGCGCACGTGGATTTGGAGCGCATCGAAGGCGCATCGGCCGATCAGCCGGCAGCGGCCAAGGCCGAGCGCGTCTTCATGTTCACCGATGTCGTGCGCTCGACCGATCTGATCGAGGCCATCGGCGATGACGCCTGGAGTGCCCTCCTGCGCTGGCACGACGACACGATCCGGCACCTGGTGATCGAGAACCGAGGGGAGATCCTGGACCATGCCGGGGACGGGTTCTTCATTGCCTTCGCCGATGCCGACCAGGCGATCGAGGCGGCCATGGCGATCCGTCGCACGATGCGGGACCATCGCCGCGATCACGGCTTCGCGCCCGGGATCCGGATCGGCCTCCATGCCGCCGAGGCGACCAGGAGTGGGGCCAGCTACTCCGGTCGCGGCGTCCACGTCGCCGCCCGCATCGCCTCGCTGGCCGGCCCCGACGAAATTCTCGTGAGTGAGGGTGTCCTCACAGCCGCCAGGCAACCTGCCGCCCACGGGGCGCTGCGTCAGGAACGTCTGAAGGGAATCCGCAGCGAGGTCACCGTCGCGCCGCTCGCCTAGCGGGTCATCTCCATCACGTCGAGGAGGCGGTCGAGGTCCTCGAGGCTGATCGTGCCCTTGTCGACGTGGCCACGTTCGATCACGAGGTCCCGGATCGACTTCCGCTCGGCGAGAGCCTGCTTGGCGATGCTCGCCGCCTCCTCGTAACCGAGGACCGGGTTCAGGGCCGTCGCCACCGCGGGTGAGCCTTCGGCGAACTCACGGGCGCGGGCCTCGTCAGCGGTGATGCCGCTGACGCATCGGTCTGCGAACAGGACCGATGCCTTCGCCAGGAGCCGAATGGATTCGAGTACGTTGCGGGCGAGCATGGGCAGCATGACGTTCAGCTCGAAGTTGCCCGACGCACCACCGAACGCGACCGCTGCATCGTTGCCAATGACCTGGGCGCAGACCATGGACAGCGCCTCGGGGATCACCGGGTTCACCTTGCCGGGCATGATGCTGCTCCCCGGCTGCAGGTCCGGGACGTGGATCTCGGCAAGGCCGGCCCGCGGGCCCGACGCCATCCACCGGATGTCCGTCGCGATCTTGTACAGGCCGATTGCTACGGTCCGCAGCTGCCCGCTGAGCTCCACCAGCCCGTCCTGGGCGCCCTGGGCCTCGAAGTGGTTGCGGGCCTCGGTCAGCGGCAGCCCGGTGGACTGGCGCAGCTTCTGGATGACGGCTGCCGCGAAATCGGGTGGGGCGTTGATGCCGGTGCCGACCGCGGTGCCGCCGAGGGCCAGCTCGGCTACCCGGGGGAGGGTCTCGTTCAGGCGCTCGATCCCGTAACGGACCTGGGCGGCGTAGCCGCCGAACTCCTGGCCCAGGGTAACGGGCGTGGCGTCCTGGAGGTGGGTGCGACCCGATTTCACGACATCGGCGAACTCATCGGCCTTCGCCTCCAGTGCCTCGGCCAGGCGGGTCAGCGCCGGGATCAAGTCGTTGACCACACCATCGGTCGCGGCCAGGTGAATGGCGGAGGGGATGACGTCGTTGCTGGACTGGCTGGCGTTGACCTGGTCGTTGGGATGGACCGGCTGGCCGAACTGCTCGGCGGCCAGGGTGGCAATGACCTCGTTGGCGTTCATGTTCGACGAGGTGCCCGAGCCGGTCTGGTACACGTCGATCGGGAACTGGTCGTCCCAGCCACCGGCAGCCACTTCCTCGGCGGCCGCCCGAATCGCGGCCGCGGCGGCAGGCTCCAGGACCCCCAGCTCTGCATTGACCGATGCGGCGGCGGCCTTGATCCGACCCAGCGCTCGGATCACGGAGCGGTCGAGAGCCAAGCCGCTGATCGGGAAGTTCTCGACCGCCCGCTGGGTGGTGGCGCCCCATTTGGCATCGGCCGGGACCTCGACCTCGCCCATGGAATCGCGTTCCAGCCGGGTGCCTTCCTCCGTCATCGGTTCAGGTTGGTCGAGGCGACGAACCGGATGGAGGGTGGGATGAGATAAGGGGTGGCCCCCGAGTCGAGATCGGCCACAGTCTCCTTGGCCTTGTTCACCAGCTCGCTGACGCCGATGCCTCCGTGCATCGGTTCATATCGGCGCAGATGTGCGATCCCCTCGGCCAGCTTGTTCCGAGCCCCCCGCCGGTTGCGGCGCGACAGGTGCAGGAAGCCGGCCGCAAGCTTGATCAGGCCCTGGTAGAAGTCCCGCTCGTCGTCGGGCGCGGCTCGCCACAGCGTTTCCCACGC
>JBIOTW010000025.1:0-53928 GCA_044866355.1 Candidatus Limnocylindria bacterium
CCGTCCAGGCGCAGGTAGGCGCCCAGTCCATGCCGGCCGCCCTCCCGCCCGTAGCCGGACTCCTTGTAGCCGCCGAACGGCGAGGTGGGGTCGAACCGGTTGAAGGTGTTGGCCCACACCACACCCGCCTTCATGGCGCCCACCATCTTGAAGATGCGGCTCCCCTTCTCGGTCCATACCCCAGCCGACAGGCCGTAGGGGGTGTTGTTCGCCTTCTCGACCGCCTCTTCCGGTGTCCGGAAGGTGAGCACCGACAGGACCGGCCCGAAGATCTCCTCCTGCGCGATCCGGTGGCTCTGCGACACCCCCGTGAACAGGGTGGGCCGGAAGAAGTAGCCCTTCGCCGGCAGCTCGCAGTCGGGCTGGAAGATTTCGGCACCCTCCGCGATCCCGGAGTCCACCAGCTCAGCGATCTTGGCCAGCTGGCCGGCCGAGTTGATGGCGCCGACATCGGTGTTCTTGTCGAGCGGGTCGCCCACGCGGAGCGTGGACAATCGGTCCTTCAGCTTGTCCAGCAGCGGCTCGTAAACCGATTCCTGGACGAACAGGCGCGAGCCGGCGCAGCACACCTCGCCCTGATTGAAGTAGATGCCGTTGATGATGCCCTCGATGGCCTGGTCCAGCGGCGCGTCGTCGAACACGATGTTGGCCGCTTTGCCGCCCAGCTCCAGGGTCACCTTCTTGTGAGTCCCCGCCACGGCGCGGGCGATGAGCTTGCCGACCGCGGTGGAGCCGGTGAACGCGACCTTGTCGACCTGGGGATGTCGGACCAGCTCCATCCCGATCTCGCCCGGCCCGGTGATGATGTTCACGACCCCCGGCGGCAGCTCGGCCTGGCGCACGACATCGGCGAACAAGTACGCGGTAAGCGGAGTCGTGGAGGCCGGCTTGAGGATGACCGTGTTGCCGCAGGCCAGGGCCGGAGCGATCTTCCAGGCCAGCATGAGGAGCGGGAAGTTCCAGGGGATGATCTGGGCTGCCACGCCCAGGGAGCCCGGATGGCGGTTGGGGAAGGCGTATTCGAGCTTGTCGGCCCAACCGGCGTAGTAGAAGAAGTGGGCCGCCGCCAGCGGGACGTCCACGTCACGGCTCTCGCGGATGGGCTTGCCGGAGTTCATGGTCTCGACCACCGCGAACTCGCGCGACCGCTCCTGCATGATGCGGGCGATGCGGTAGAGATACTTGGCGCGCTCGCTGCCCGGCAGCCGCGACCAGGTCGTGTCATGGGCCTTGCGGGCGGCGATCACCGCCCGGTTGACATCGGCCTTCGAGGCCCGCGCGATCTTGGACAGCACCTCTTCGGTGGCGGGATTGATGACGTCGAAGGTGGCCTTCGGCCGTGCGGGGGTGAACGTGTTGTCGATGAACAGCCCGTATTCGCGCTCGATCGTGACGTGATCGGTCGACTCCGGGGCCGCGGCGTACTCCCAGGGGACGCCCCGGGCGGCCATCCCCCACGAGGCGGGAGCGGGCTTGGTTTCCGGCTTCTTGGTGATCGCCATTGGCTCCCGATTATGGACCGATGGGCGCGGCTCGGCGTCGACTACGCCGGCCCCGACCCTTCGAGACGGAGCAGGAAGCGCTTCGTGTCCAGGCCCCCGGTGTAGCCACCCAGGCCGCCATCGGCGTGGATGACCCGATGACACGGAACCACGATCGGAATCGGGTTGCCGGCCAGCGCGTTTCCGGCCGCGCGGGCCGCGCGGGGCGAGCCGGCCGCCGCGGCGATGTCCCCGTAGCTGGCCACTTCCCCATACGGAATGGCGGCCGTGGCACGCAGCACGCCCTGGTTGAAGCCGCGGACCAGGGTCCAGTCGATGGCCAGGTCGAACTCCCGCCGACCCTTCTCGAAATACGCGTCCAGCTGGCCGCGGACCTCGTCGGTGCGCTGCGGGGCCAGCAGGACGCGGGGCGAGACACGCTCGGCCACCTCGTCGGCGACCTGGGCGAAGTTCTCGCGATCGTAGGCAACCCGCACGACCCCTCGCGGTGTCACGAAGACCGCGATCGGGCCCAGCGGAGTGTCGAGAGTCGCCCACGCCACGTCGAGCAGGCCTTCGGCATCGGCGCGGCGCGCCAGCTCGGCGCTGACACGCGCCGGGTCCAGGGTTTGTGTGGCGGGGCTGGCGAGCTTCCGCTCGAGATCGGTCATCGGTCTACCTCGGTCTTCAGCCGGCGCAGGCCGGCGCTCACGTTGTGTCGTGCCGCTTCGGGGCTGGTGCCCATCCGCTCGGCGATCTGGCGATAGTCGAGGTCGAGCACATACCGATGCACCACGGCCTCGCGCTGCTTGGCGGGCAGCTCCCGGACCGCGGTCCACAGCCCGTCATCGGGAATCGTGGCGGGCGGGGTTCGGGGTTCCGCGGACCCCAGCCCGTTGAGCTGGACGGTGCTCGGGCGTCGCGCGCTCAGGCGCACGGCGTCGGTCGCCTTGCGGTGGGCGATGGTGTACAGCCATGCCCGCAGGTTCTCGCCATGGCGCAGGCGCGGATATGCCCGCAGCGCGGCGATCAGCGTGTCCTGGAGGCAGTCCTCGGCCAGGTCTAGCCCGACGCAGCCCACCAGGAACCGATGCAGCTCGGTGGCGTGGTCGTCGACCAGGCGTTGAAACGGCGGCAGGCTCACATCGTGTGAAACGCGGCGCGCGCCGGAAACGTGAGGCACGAGGCAAGGTTACGGCTAGTCGATGGTGAAGTAGTCGCTCCCGCTGTAGCGTCCGGTCCGCTCCTTGCGAATCTGCATCAGCACGTCGTTGAGCAGGGTGGACGCTCCGAATCGGAATCGGTCAGGCGTCATCCAGTCCGGGCCCAGGGTCTCGTACAGGATGGTGAGGTAGGCGATGGCCTCACGAGAGGTCCGGATCCCGCCGGCCGGCTTCATGCCGACTGCGCGCCCGGTCTGCGCGTGGAAGTCGCGGATCGCCTCCAGCATGACGAGGGTCGCCGGGAGGGTGGAGGCGGGCTGGACCTTGCCGGTGGAGGTCTTGAGGAAGTCCGCTCCGGCGGCCATGGCCAGCACCGACGCGCGCCGCACGTTGTCGTAGGTCTCCAGCTCGCCGGTTTCGAGAATGACCTTGAGGTGGGCGTCGCCGCTTGCCTGCTTGACCGCGACGATCTCGTCGTACACCTTGCCGTAGTCGCCGGCGAGGTACGCACCACGATCGATGACCATGTCGATCTCGTCGGCGCCCGCGGCCAGCGCCTGCCGTACGTCCTCGAGCTTGACCGCCAGCGGCGCCTGACCCGAGGGGAAGTAGGTGGTCACGGCCGCGACCTTGACCGTCGATCCCTTCAGGGCCTCCTTGGCGGGGCCGATCATGTTCGGATACACGCACAGCGCGGCCACCGACGGGATGGTCGGGTCGGTCGGGTCGGGACGGACCGCCTTGCCGGCCAGGGCGCGAATCTTGCCCGGCGTGTCCTTCCCCTCCAGGGTGGTCAGGTCGATCATCCGGATCGCCAGGTCCAAGGCCCACAGCTTCGACTCGCGCTTGATGCTGCGCTTGGCGAGCATGGACGCGCGCTCCTCGATTCCCACCTGGTCCACGGGCCACACGCGGCCGAGAAGGTTGCCCAGCGCCTGGTGGCGCGGGGCGCTCAGCCGGGCCGTCTTGCGAGGGGCGAGCGAGGTTCGGGCCACGGAGCCGATGATACGCTCTGGTGGTGGGCACCCCCGCTGATCGGTCAGGCGCTCAGGCCGTGCTCGTGTATTGCCTGACCCGGGATCGGGAGCTGGCCGCTGCCCTCGTCGAGCGCGTCGATTTGGCGCTGACGTTCTTCTACAACGACGCGGCCCGGCTCCACCAGGCCATCGTGCTGCGCCCGCCGCACCTGGTGGTCATCGACACCGCGGCCATCAGGCCCGAGTTCGGCGATGCGGGCCTAGGCCCGGTCGTCGCCTTCGTCCGGCAGCGGTCCGAGGCCAGGATCGCGGTCCGGCCGGGTCCGGGCGCAGACTGGCTGGTGGGGGCCGAGGCCGGCGTGGGAGCGGTGATCCTGCCGGTTGGCGTCGCGGCGTGCGGGGAGGCGGTCGCGGCCCTCACCCAGTGACGATGGGCGGGCCTGGGATGCGCCCGACGCGGCGGAGCGGCCAGTAGCGCGCGATCGCGCGCCATCGCACCTTTTCCAGGGGAATCGCCCCGAAGGCACGCGAATCCGTGCTCCGCGGACCGTCCCCAACCAGCTTCAGCGACTCGGGACCGACCGCCGCCACCCGCTTGGCGAGCTCCCGCTTGGGACGACGCGGGTCGGCGGCCAGGACCACCTCGCCGGGTCGAGGAGCCCGCCGGCGGTACGTCCAGGACTCGACGAGCAGCCGATCCCCGGGCTCCAGGGTGGGGACCATGGATCGGCCCTCGACGACCGCGGCATCCAGCTCGCGGAGGACGCGCCGGCCGATCAGCGCCAGGGCCGAGGCTCCCACGAGCCCGCCGAACAGTCCAGCGAGGAGCCCGGCCGGCCGCCCGCGTGGTATCGCGAGTGACACGCGCGGCTCAGGCGATCGCGGCGAGGCTGACCCGGGTCTTTTCCGGTCCGCCGGTGACCTTCCACAGGTCGGCGATGCGATCGATCATCTTGAGCAGCTTCCGCGCCTCCTCGACGTCCAGCGAGGCCTTCACGGCCGACGCCTGCTTCGCGGCCTTCCAGCAGACCTCGTGGATGTCGGGATACTCCGCGAGGTGCTCCGGCTTGAAGTAGTCGTGCCACAGGGTGTCGATGTGGCCGATCACGTCGGAGGCGCGCTCCTCCTTGATGTGAATGCAACGCGCCTTGAACTGGGGATCGTCACTCTCGGCGTACTTTTCGAGGATGCGCAGGCACGACTCGGCCTCGATGCGCGCCTGGTCGGGGTCATAGATCCCGCACGGCAGGTCGCAGTGGGCCGAGACGCGGCGCGTGGGTTGCAGGAGTCGGCGAATCGTCAACATGGGCCGAGTCTGCGCCGGCAGCCGCCACAGCCGAGTTGCGGCCGATGGGTATTGGGTTGCAGAAACGAATCAGATCCGGAACCGAACCCGGTCAGAACCGATACCGAGCCGAATCAGAACCGCGAGGCCCAGTACTTCTGCACGCCCAGGACCACGCCGGCCCCCAGCGCGGCCAACAGCACCCCCACCACGATGACCCCGGTCCAATCGACTGGGAAGTGGCTCGAGCCGGCCATGAAGAACAGCATCGGGAACGAGAGCGCGAAGTTCGTGCGCGACGCGTACAGCGCGGTTCGGGCCCAGGCCGGGTCGGGTGCATTGCCGGCCCCCATGGCGGCCAGGGTGCGGCGCTGGTTGGGCCAGATGAAGACCCACACGTTGAGCAGCATGATCAGGCCCAGCAGGCCGCCGGCAAAGATCGTGATCTCGGTGTTGCTCCCGAACAGGTCGCCGTCCTGCCAGTACAGGCCCCAGATCAGGAGCAGGCCGGCGAGGACGGTCACCACCGCCGACCAGCGGAACCAGGCCAGGGACCGGGTCAGCAGTGGCGGATTGACCTGGCCCTTGACCGATGCGTCCAGCACCTTCTGATAGGGCACGTTGACCAGGTTGAACCAGTACAGCAGACCGATCCAGGTGATGCCGGCCACGAAGTGGACCCAGCGCAGCCCGATCAGGACCTCCGGCGTGAACATCGATTCTCCTTCCCGCTCTTCTCAGCTACCCATCGCGATGCCGCCGTCGACGCCGAGCACCTGGCCGGTCACGAAGCGGGCCTCGTCGCTGGCGAAATAGACCGCCGCCGCAGCCACATCCTCCACCTTGCCGATCTCGCCCATGGCCGTGATCTGCAGGATGGCCTGGGTGGCCGCCTCCGGCATGCCGGCCAGGATGTCGGTGTCGATGAGCCCAGGGGCGATCGCATTGCAGGTGATCCCCCGGCTCGCGAGCTCGCGAGCGGTCGTCTTGGTCAGACCGATGAGGCCCGCCTTGGCCGCCACGTAGTTCGCCTGGCCGGCGTTCCCGATCCGACCCGCCACGCTGGACATGTTGATGATCCGGCCATGGCGGGCCTTCATCATCGGTCGCGCGACAGCTCGCGTCATCCAGAACGGTCCCGACAGATTGGTGTCGATGACCGCGTTCCACTTCTCCTCGTCCATCCGGATGAGCAGGTCGTCGCGGGTGATGCCCGCATTGTTGACCAGGATGTCGACCTTGCCGAAGGCGTCGAGCGCAGCCTTGGCGATGGCCTCGCACGCCTCGCGCCCGTCTGCCGTGCTGCCCTGAACCGCGATCCCCTTGCGTCCAAGTGCGGTGATCTCCCCCACCACCTCCTCCGCGGCGGCCGCGTTCTCGCGGTAGTTGACCGCCACGTCGGCGCCCTGTCGGGCAAGGGTCACGGCGATCGCGCGCCCGAGCCCTCGGCTGGCCCCGGTGACCAGCGCCACGCGGCCAGAGAGGTCGAACATCTAACCGCTCCCGGCCGTCACAGGCTCGCGGCGAGGCTGACCGGCCCGGGTCTGCTCCCCGGGGGCGAGCAGCGCACGTGTCGGATCCGCGGTCCACTCCACCACCGCGGCGCCCGCCGTGTAGCCCGCTCCAAAGGCACCCATCAGAAGCCGGTCCCCCACCTTCACCCGACCGGCGGCGACGGCCTCGACGAGGGCCATGGGCACCGATGCGGCCGAGGTGTTCCCGTAGCGGTCGAGGTTGACGAAGACCTTGTCGCCGGAAATGGCGAGCAGGTCGCGGACGCTCTCCAGGATGCGCAGGTTGGCCTGGTGGTAGAGGAACAGGTCGACGTCGTCCATGCGCAGTCCGGCATCGGCCACCGCGGCTCGGGTTGATTCGGCCAGCTGGCGGGTGGCGTATCGGTACACCTCCTTACCGGCCATGCGCAGGTACTGGAGCCGCCTGTCGAGGGTTTCGGCGGAGAGGGGGTGGGCGGTGCCGCCACCCGGAATGATGATGCCTTCCGCCCCGGTCCCATCGGTGAACAGCTGCCAGCCAAGCAGACCACCGCGAGCCTCGGAGGCGGACAGGACGACTGCGCCCGCCCCGTCCCCGAACAGGACGCACGTGTTCCGATCGGTCCAGTCCAGGTACCGGCTCAGCAGGTCGACCCCCACCACCAGCACGTGGCGGTACATGCCGCTGGAGACGAAGCCGGCGCCGGCGGCCAGCCCGAACACGAACCCCGTGCAGGCGGCGTTCAGGTCGAACCCGGCCGCCCGCGCGGCGCCCAGGTCGCGGGCCACCAGCACGCCGGTGGCCGGCATCAGGTAGTCGGGGCTGGCGGTGGCCACGATCACCAGGTCGAGGTCGGACGGATCCAGGCCGGCCACCGCCAGGGCGTCGCGGCCGGCGTTGGTGGCCAGGGTCGCGGTCGTCTCGTCGTCGGCGGCGATCCGCCGCTCACGGATCCCGGTCCGGCTCACGATCCACTCGTCCGAGGTGTCAACGATCCTGGACAGGTCATCGTTGGTCAGCACCTTGGACGGGGCGTACATGCCCCATCCGGTGATGACAGTCTGGGTGGACGTCATGCCAATTTGACCTCGAACAGCGGCTGCTGGCGCTTCACCAGTGTCCCATTGTCGGCCAGGACACGGCTCACCGTGCCCGCCACGTCCGACTTGATCTCGTTGAACAGCTTCATGGCCTCGATCAGGCCCACCACCTGGCCGACCGACACCTCACCGTCCAGATGGACGTAGGGACGAGCCCCAGGCGACGGGGCGGGATACCAGACCCCGGTCAGCGGGGCGGTGATGAACCGATGCCCGGGGGCGGCTTCGCCGAACGGGGTGGTGGGTGGCGGAGACCCGGCCTGGGCTGCGGCGGCCACGGCTGCAGCCGGCTTGGGGCGCGCCAGGCGGACGGTGATCCCGCCCGATTCGACCTCCATCTCGTCCAGCCCGCTCTCCAGGAAGGGGCCAGTCAGGGCGTCAACCGCCGCCAGGATGGGGTCGGTGACCGATTCGTCTTTCGGATCGTCGGGCATCGGTCAGTCGCCCCTCAATCGGGAGTCGCCGTTCATCGGTCAGTCGCCATCCCATCGGCGGAAGATCAGGGTGGCGTTGTGGCCGCCGAATCCGAAGGCGTTGCTCATCGCGGTGGCGATGGGCACCCGGCGGGCCTCGTTCGGCACGTAGTCGAGGTCGCATTCGGGGTCGGGGTTCTCGAGGTTGATGGTCGGCGGCAGGATGCCGGTCTCCAGGGCACGCACACAGGCCACCGCCTCGATCCCGCCACCGGCACCCATCAGGTGGCCGGTCATGGACTTCGTGCTGCTGGTGGGAACCCGATAGGCATCGTCGCCGAAGACGGTCTTGATCGCCGCCGTCTCGGCGGGGTCGTTGGGCGGGGTGGAGGTCCCGTGTGCATTGATGTAGCCAAGCTCGGCCGGTTCCAGGCCGGCATCGGCCAGGGCGATGCGCATGCTGGCCGCCGCCCCACGGCCGCCGGGGGCAGGAAGGGTCACGTGCGAGGCGTCGTCAGAAGCGCCGTAGCCGATGAACTCGGCCCGGATCTCCGCGCCGCGGGCTCGTGCGTGCTCGAGCTCCTCGAGGATGAGCATCCCGGCGCCGTCGGCGATGACGAACCCGTCGCGATCCACGTCGAACGGGCGCGAGGCGTGGGTGGGGTCGTCGTTACGCTTGGTGGACAGCGCCCGCATGGCACAGAACGCGGCGACCACCATCTCGCAGATGGCCGCCTCGGAGCCGCCGGCGATCATGACGTCCGCATCGCCCCGGCGGATCATGCCCGCAGCCTCGCCCAGGGCGTGGTTGCTCGAAGCGCAGGCACTGACCGTGGCGTAGTTCGGGCCCCGCGCGTTCGCGCTGATGGCCACATGGCCGGCGGCCGTGTCCGGAATCATGTTCAGCAGGGTGAACGGACCCACCCGCTCGATGCCGTTGGTCATGGCGTCCTGAACGTCGCGCACCAGGGAGGTCACGCCGCCAATCCCGGTGGCCACGATCGCCCCGGTGCGGTCCGCCTCGGCCTCGTCCGCGATCGGGAACGCGATGCCGGCCCCGGTCAGGGCCTCCACCGTGGCCGCCCACGCGAAATGGACGTAGCGGTCGTGGCGCCGGACGTCCTTGCGGTCCATGACCGTGCTCGCGTCGAAGTCGCGGACCTCGCCGCCCACCTGCGATGGGACGCGGGCCGGATCGAAGCCGGCGATGCGGTCGATGCCGCTCCGCCCGTTGACCAGGCCGTCCCAATAGGTGGCGACGTCGTTGCCCAGCGGGGTGACCGCGCCCAGGCCGGTGACCACTACTCGACGTTCGCCGCGCTGCAGGGAGCTGGGCTGCGGCGCGCGGTCAGCCACCGGTCAGACGCCCTCCGCCGATGTCCTGGTCCCGCGGCATGATGAATGCGAGTCTCGCCTCGACCGCCACTTCGCCCTCCACCGTGGCCACGGCCCGAGCCCGTCCCGACACGCGGCCGAGCTTCTCGACCGTGATCTCCAGGCGGAGCGTATCGCCGGGGACCACGATCCGGCGGAAGCGGCACTCGTCGATGCCCGCGAACAGGACCAGCTTGCCGCGGTTCTCGGGGTACGACAGCACCGCCACCGCGCCCGCCTGGGCCAGCGACTCCACCAGCAGGACGCCGGGCATGATCGGACGCCCCGGGAAGTGCCCGGTGAACTGCGGCTCGTTGGCGGTCACGTTGCGGGTGGCAACCACCCGCTGCCCCGGGTCAATCTCGACCACGCGGTCGATCAGGAGGAACGGGTAGCGGTGCGGCAGGATGGTCATGATGTCGGCCGCTTCCCAGGGGAGCGGCGGCAGGGCGGGATCCGGGAGGGCGGGCTCGGGAGCGGGGGCGGCGCGCTCGGTCGACATCGGTTCCCTCAGGCTGGCTCACCAACGAAGGCGGCTGGACCGACGCGATCCAGCAGGTTGGTGCTGACCTCGCCGTCCACGAAGGCTGCATTGTCGATGATCCCGCGGTGGAACGGCAGGTTGGTCTTGACCCCGCCGACATGGCACTCGGCCAGGGCGCCCCGGGCGCGGGCCAGGGCCTCGGCCCGGTTCTCGCCCCACACCACGACCTTGGCCAGCAGCGAGTCGTAGTACGGCGGGATCTCGTAGCCGGGGTAGAGATGGGTGTCCACCCGCACCCCCGGGCCGCCGGGCAGCTGGAGGTCGGTGACGACCCCGGTCTGGGGCGCGAAGTTGTCGTGCGGGTCCTCGGCGTTGATCCGGAACTCGATGGCGTGCCCGCGCAGGGCGACCTGCTCCTGGGTGAGCCGCAGCGGCTCCCCGGCGGCGACGCGGATCTGCTCGGCGATGAGATCCACCCCGGTCAGCATCTCGGTCACCGGGTGCTCGACCTGGATCCGGCAGTTGATCTCGATGAAATAAAAGCTGCCCTCCCGGTCGAGCAGGAACTCGAGGGTCCCCGCGTTCTCGTAGCCGGCGGCGGAAACCGATCGGATGGCGAGGTCACGGAGCCGTTCGCGGGCGGCCTCGGCCATGGCCGGCGACGGCGCCTCCTCGATGATCTTCTGGTGCCGGCGCTGGACCGAGCAGTCCCGCTCTCCCAGGTGAATCCCGTTGCCGTGGGTGTCGATCAGGACCTGGACCTCGACATGACGGTTCTCCTCGATCCACCGCTCGAAGTACATCGAATCGTCCCCGAACGCCGCGCGGGCCTCGGACCGGGCCAGGGGGAGGGAGGTCTCCATCTCGCGCGGGGAGCGCACCAGCCGCATCCCCCTTCCCCCACCGCCGGCCGAGGGCTTGAGGAGGACCGGATAGCCGGCTTCCTCCGCCTGGGACAGCGCGTCGTTCAGATCGGCCACGATGCCCCGGCTGCCGGGCACGGTGGGCAGACCGTTGGCCGCCAGCATGCGCCGAACGGCGTACTTCGAGGCGAACCGCTCGATGACCGACGCCCGTGGACCGATGAAGACCAGTTCGTGGACCGCGCAGGCCTCCGCGAATGACGCGTCCTCGGACAGGAAGCCGTAGCCGGGATGGATGGCGTCGCACCCGGTGATGAGGGCGGCGCTGATGAGCGCCGGCTGGTTCAGGTATGACCGCCGGGCATCCGCCGGACCGATGCAGATGGCCTCGTCCGACAGCCGGACCGCCAGCGTCTCGCGGTCGGGCTCGCTGAAGGCGACGACCGCGGGAATCCCCATCTCTCGGCACGTCCGCAGGATGCGAACCGCGATCTCGCCGCGGTTCGCAATGAGGACTTTGCCGAGCATCAGGTTGGCCCCGCCCGGTCCACTTCCACCAGCAGCTGGCCGTACTCCACCGGCTCCCCGCTCTCGGCCACCAGGTGCCGGACGACACCGTCCGCCGCGGCCCGCACCTCGTGCCGGACCCCAAGCATCTCCACGAAGCCGATCTCGGCGCCGGCGCTGACCTTGAGCCCCGGGCCCAGCCCGTCCGCGTAGACGAAATGACCCACGGCCGGGGATCGCACCGGCTCGAGCAACCGATCGGCCGGGTTCGAAGTTGAGGGCGTCACCGTCACCGCGGGTCGCGCCGCGCTGGAGTCCCCGCCCGCCGGACTGGCTCCGTCCCCCGCGGCCACGCGAACCCGCAGGTCGCCGTGCCGAATCTCGATCTCCCCCAGGCCGAGCCGATTGAGGCGCTCGGTCAGCGGCGGCACGAGCTCGGCGGCGGCGCGCGCGATGGCCTTCACTGGGTCCTGATCGGTCATGCGCCCTCCTCGTCCAGCTCATCTTCCTCGATGGGCGCCGGCGGCGCCCCGGCGGGAATGCCCAGCAGGCGTCCCAGGCGAGCGCCGAGCGAGGGCGAGGCGGCGCGCAGGGTCGAGACCTCGACCTCGATCACGGTCCCGATGCCGCGCAGGCGGGCGTATCGGCTGGTGAGGAGATCCTCCGGGGCCAGCCGGTCCAGCCGGGCGAGCGACGCGAGCACGGCCCGCTTGATCGCCGTCGCCGTTCCCGGCAGATCGGTATGGGCGCCTCCTGACGGCTCGGGAATCACGACGTCCACGATGCCCAGTGCGTGCTGCTCGGCCGCCGTCATCTTCATGGCGGCCGCCGCGAGCGGCGCCGCGTCCGCCGACCGCCACAGGATCGCGGCGCAGCCCTCTGGGGAGATGACGGAGTACACCGCGTTCTCCAGGGCCAGGACCTCGTCGCCGACCCCGATCGCCAGCGCGCCGCCCGAGCCGCCCTCGCCGGTGATGACCACGATGATCGGCACCCGGAGCCCGGTCATCAGCCGAATCGAGCCGGCGATGGCTTCCGCCTGTCCCCGTTCCTCGGCGGCCGGCCCGGGAAACGCCCCGGCGGTGTCCAGGAAGGTCACCAGCGGGAGCCCGATCCGATCGGCGATCCGCATCAGGCGCTGCGCCTTGCGGAAGCCCTCGGGCATGGGCGAGCCGAAGTTGCGCAGGATGTTCGACTCCGTATCGGTCCCCTTCTGGTGACCGATGACCATGACCGCCCGTCCGTCGAGGCGGGCGGGGCCGCCCACGATGGCCGGGTCGTCGCGGAACGAACGATCGCCGTGTAGCTCCACGAACTCGTCGAAGATCTGAGCCACCAGCGACAGGGTCCGTGGACGCTGTGGGTGCCGGGCCAGCTGGACGCGCCGCCATGCCTCGTCGGCGGCGGCCTGGCTGATCGCCGGCGGGAACGGGACCCGCTCCGCGGCCGGCTGCCCGGTCACATCGGTCGTCGTCACATCGGTCATCGCGGGGACCCCGCCGTGGGCTCGGTCTCGATCCCGGCCGTCTCGCTGACCGCGCCACCCACCCGCTTGGCCAGGCCCTGGAGCACGCCGATGGGCCGGATCCCGCGGCGTCCGTCCCCGGTGTCGACCTGGCCCGCCACCGGCATCAGGCGGACGAGGCGCGAAACCGTGACCCGCAGCTGGCTGCGGGGCACGATCGCATCCACGAAGCCGTGGTCCAGCAGCCGCTCGGCGCTCTGGAACCCATCGGGCAGCTCCTCGCCCACAGTCCCGCTGGCCACCCGGGCCCCGGCGAATCCGATCAGGGCGCCGGGCTCGGCCAGGATCACGTCGCCGAGCGAGGCGAAGCTGGCCAGGACGCCGCCGGTCGTGGGGTCGGTCAGGACGCTGATGAACGGGATCCCGGCATCGTTGAGGCGTTGGAGCGCGGCCGTCGTCTTGGCCAGCTGGAGCAGGGAGATGGTCCCCTCCTGCATCCGAGCCCCTCCCGACGCGCTGACCACGATCGCCGGAATCCGTCCGGCCAGGGCTCCTTCGAAGCAGCGGGTGATCTTCTCCCCCACCACGCTGCCCATCGAGCCGCCCATGAACCGGAAGTCGAAGAGACCGATGGCCACCGGCTGGCCGTCGATCCGGCCCGTCCCCCAGATGGCCGCCTCGGGCAGTCCGGAGCGGACCCGGGATGCTTCCAGGCGATCGGGATAGGGCTTGCTGTCCACGAAGCCGAGGGGGTCTCCGCTGATCAGCCCCGCATCTCGCTCGACGAAGCTGCCGCCGTCGAGCAGCAGGTCGATGCGTTCGGCCGCCGAGAGCCGGAAGTGGTGGTCGCAGGTTGGGCACACCCGGTGGCTTCGCTCGAGCTGCCGATTGAAGAGCTGCGCATCGCACTTCGGGCACTTGGTCCACGCGTCGGTGGGGCCGGTCCGCCGGCTGAACGGGAACTTGATCTTCATCGTGTCACCGGCGTGCCAGCCGCCAGGCGATGACCGCCGCCCCGGCGGTGCTCACCACGACCGACCCCACCGCACCGGTCAGCACCAGGCGTTGGTGATGGCGGACGAATCCACTCACCCGGCGGCCGGGGCTGAGGGTGAGCTCGCCGCCCATCAGACGCTCGGCGAGCGCCTCTTCGAACTCGTCGCCGGGCGGCACCAGATGGAGATCGGAACGGAGAGCGCGGGCGGCCGCCAGCTCATTGGCCAGCAACGGAGGGAGGGCGGCAGGATGATCTTCGAGCACGGCGTTGACGGCCTGGTCCACGCGCTCGGCATCAGTGGGACGGCGGGTCATGTCTGGGCTAACACCGCCGCCCATGATTCGTTACAGGTCGGGACGCTCCAGCTCGGCTGCGAGGTCGCGGAGGGCGCGGTGAAGCAGGACGCGGGCGGCGCCTTCGCTTCGGTCCAGAACGGCACCGATCTCGCGGGCCGACAGGCCATCCACGAAGCGGAGCAGGATGGCTTGGCGCCGCTCCGGCGGGATCCGGGCCAGGGCCGAGCGCACTTCACGCTGCTGGTCCGCGCGGGCCACAACCGCGGCCGGGTCAGCGCCTGGCGCCGGGTGCTGGTGAGCGTCTGTGATCGGCTCGGTGCGGCGCCTTCGGCGGGACCGGTGTGAGTTTGCGATCGCGTTGTGCGCGATCCGGAACAGCCACGCCCGGAAGGTCGAGCCCTCGTCGTTGAAGCGGTCCAGGGCGGCCAGCGCGGAGAGGAACGTTCGTTCGGTGGCGTCCTCTGCGTCGTGATGGTCGCCCAACGAATAGAAGGCGTAGCTGTAGACCCGGTCGAGATAGCGGCGGTACAGGCGGTCGAACGCGTGCCGGTCATGCTGGGCCGCCTGGACATCGGCCAGGTCCGGATCGGACGCAGCGTCGTCCCATCGTGGTGCGTGGAGAGGTCGCCGATCCGGCTGCAGGTCGCGCATCACGCGCCCGCCGCCTGGGCGTAGACCCGAATGACCTCGCCCACGCTGACCGTCGTCTGGAGCGACGGCCCATCCAGGATGAGGCCGCCGTCGTCCGCGATCTGACCGGCCACGCCGGTCAGGCGCCCGGCCGGGGTCTCGACTTCGATTGCACGCCCGGTGAGCCACGAAGCGGCCTGGAACCGCGCCTGCGGGGACTCGCCCGCCTCGACCCGGACGATCTCGCCGTCCAGCGCCCGGAGCAGTCCGGCGAGCAGCGGCACTCGATCCACCGGTCCGCCCGCCAGGTCGGCCAGCGAGATGGCCCCCGGCGCAATGTCGGGCGGCATGTCGGAGCGCCGCCAGTTGACGTTGATCCCGATCCCGAGCACGCCTCCCGTCACCCTCTCCTGCTCAACCTGGGTCTCGGTCAGCAGTCCCGCCAGCTTGAGGCCGTCCTCGGTGACCAGGTCGTTCGGCCAGCGGATCCACAGCTCGACCGTGGGCGCGGTTGCCTCGCGCACGGCCAGCGCCGAGGCGGCGGCAAGCCACCACGCTCGCTCAGTCGGGAGATCCAGGCGCAGGCCAACGCTTACCAGCAGGTTGGTGCCCGCCGGCGAGAGCCATGATCGGCCCATCCGTCCCCGACCCGCCGTCTGCCGGTCGGCGACGACCGCCAGGCCATCGCCGGCGCCCGCCGCGAGGGCCGCCCGTGACCGGTCGCTGGTCGAGCCAATCACGGGGTGATACTCGACGGTGTGCCCGACCCGAGCCCCCGCCCGCGCGGCCGCCGCCCATTGGGAAGTCGGCTGACGGACCTCGTCATGACGTGGCTCGGACACGGGCGGCGATTCTAACAGCCGCCCAAATCGGGTCCGGTACACTCGCCAGACAGATGTCCGACGCCGCTGCCTCGCCACCCGGCCGCGAACGCGTCTTCTCCGGCATCCAGCCCAGCGGGGCCAGCCACCTGGGCAACTACCTCGGCGCGCAGCGCAACTACGTCGCGCTCCAGGACCAGTTCGAGGCGATCTACGCCATCGTCGACTACCACGCCTTGACGACCGTCCACCACGGCGAGGAGCTCCGCCGACTGACTCGCGAGATGGCACTCGACCTGCTGGCGGTGGGCCTGGACCCGGACCGCTGCGCGCTCATCCGTCAGTCCGACTTTCCCGAGGTCGCCGAGCTGTGCTGGATCTTCAGCACCGTGGTGCCGGTGAACTGGCTCCAGCGCAACCCGACCTACAAGGAAGGGCTGGCCGAGGGCAAAGAGAACAGCAACGGCCTGCTCACCTACCCCGTGCTGCAGGCCGCCGACATCGTCATCTACAAGGCGAGCAAGGTGCCGGTCGGCAAGGACCAGGCGCCGCACCTCGAGCTGTCGCGGGAGATCGTGCGCGCCTTCAACAACCGATATGGACCGATCTTCCCCCAGCCGACCGCGGTCTTCACCGATGCCCCGCTCATCAAGGGTACCGATGGCGTTCGCAAGATGAGCAAGTCAGCCGGCAACACGATCCCGATCTTTGCCGAGCCCGATGAGATCCGGCGCATCGTCATGAGCATGGTCACCGACCCACTCCGCATCAAGCGCACCGATCCGGGCCGTCCGGAGGTGTGCAACGTCTGCCAGCTGCATCGGTACTTCGGGGAGGACTACCTCCAGATCCAGGATGGTGAACGAACCGCGCGGACAGGATGCGTGGACACCAAGGGGCTCCTGGCGGAGCGCATGATTGAGTTCTTCCGACCGATGCGCGAGAAGCGGGCGCAGATGGCAGCCGACCCCGGCCTGGTCGAGGCGGTACTCTCGGCCGGCGCCGACAAGGTCCGGCCCATCCTGGAAGCCACCCGCGCCGAGGTGCTGGAGGCGGTCGGAACCGGCCGGCCGGGACGGAGGGCAGGTTGATCGAGCTGTTCCAGGGGGCCTGGGTCCGCGAGCGCCGGCTGCTCGCGGTGTTCCTGGTCACTGGTTCGGTCTACTTCGGCTTGTTGGCCCTGGGGCTGGTCCTCGAGGTCCTGGGCGGGTTCCAGGACATCATCGTTGCCCTGTTCCTGGCCTGGCTCCTGGCGTTCCTCATCTCCCCGCTCGTTCACCGCGTCCAGAGCCGGCTCCAGGTCGGCCGTGGGGCGGCGGTGGGGGTCGCGTTCGGGGTCACCGTCGTCGTCCTGGCGACATTCCTGACGGTTGTCGCGGCAGTCATGGTGGTCGACCTCGCCGACTTCATCAGCACCTGGCCGACGCGTGAGAATCAGATCGCCAGGCAGATCCGCGACCTGCAGCAGACTGTTGGGTACGAGGAGCCGGACCTCGCGGTGGTCTTCATCGGCTTCACCGACCAGGTCGCCAGCCTGGGCGAGGACCTGGCCGGGTCAGCCGGCACCATCGCCAGTGGCGCCTTCAGCGCCATCGGCACCCTGTTCCTGGTCGTGCTGCTGGCGTTCTTCATGGTCCTCGACAGCCACAAGATCATGGTCTGGCTCAGCCGCCTCGTCCCCACCCGCTTCCGCGGTCAGGCGATCCTGCTCCAGGAGGGCGTGGCACGATCGTTCGGCGGCTTCATCCGGGCCCAGACCATCTTCGCGCTGCTCATGTTCGCCACCGTGCTGGTCGTTGGGCTGGTGGCCCGGGAGCTGGGCGGGATGGAGTACATCCTGGTGACCGCGGTCGTGTCGGGCCTGTTCATGTTCATCCCCTTGATCGGCCCGGCCCTGGCCCTGGTGCCGCCGGTCTTCATCGCGTTCCTGACCAGCGAGAACTGGCTGGTGGCCCTGGCCGCGGTGGCGGCCATCGTCGTGGCCCAGACGGTGATGGTGAACATCCTCCAGCCGCGGATCATGCAGGAGGCGCTGGGACTGCACCCCATCCTCCTGTTCGTCGGACTGCTGGTCGGGGTCCAGATCGCGGGGCTGTGGGGCGCCCTGTTCGGAATCCCCATCCTGGCGGTGATCGTGATCTTCGTGAACCGCTGGGTCGACATCTACAGCCCGCCCGAGCCCGATCTCGAGCCGGTCGCGGCCGCCGTTCACGAGGAGCCCGAACCAGCGGGCTGATCCGCGCTACGGGCTGCGCGGCGGCCCTCCTGACAGGGCCAGCGCGGTGGGGACCGAGATGTCGAACACGCGCGCGACCGTTGCCGGCTGGAGGACCTCGCCGGCGGGGCCGTCCGCCACGACCCGCCCCTCGGCCAGCAGGACGACCCGTGGGTGGGCCAATGCGGTCAAGGCAGGATCGTGGAGGACCGCCACCACCGCCAGGCCGCGCGTCCGTCGCAGGCGATCCAGTGTGGCGAGCAGCGCCACCTGGTGCGCCAGGTCCAGGTGCTGGGTTGGTTCATCCAGCAGGAGGAGGCGCGGCTCCTGGGCCAGCGTCATGGCCACCAGCACCCGCTGACGCTCCCCGCCAGACAGCTCGTCCACCCGCCGGCCGGCCAGGTCCACGGCATCCGCGTCGAGAAGCGCACGCTCCACGGCGCTCGCATCCTCGGCGGTGGCCCCGAATCGCGAGCGGGCGTGCGGGGCGCGGCCCATCTCCACCAGCTCTTCGACCCGGAACCCATCGGGCACCGTCGGCAGCTGGGGCAGGACGGCGATCCGTTGGGCGATCTCGCGGCGAGTCCACGCTCCGACCGGGCGACCATCGACCTCCACCCGGCCGAAGCGCGCCGGCAGGATGCCCACCGCGAGACGCAGCAGGGTCGTCTTGCCGCTGCCATTCGGCCCCAGCAGGGCGACCAGCTCGCCGGGCGCGACGGACAGGCTGACACCGCGCAGGACCTCGCGATCCGGGCGGCCGCGGCGGCGGTAGCCGAAGCTGACGTCTCGCAGCTCGAGGATGGGCTGAGGCGGAATCGTGCCGTTCATGGTGCGCTCGTCGAGCTCGCCGCCCGATGCAGCAGCCAGAGGAAGAACGGGGCGCCGATCAGCGCGGTCACGACCCCCACCGGCACACCGCCCACCAGTCGCGCGGCCATGTCGGCCACGACCAGGAGCGCGGCCCCGCCCAGGCAGCTGACCGGCAGCAGGAGCCGATGATCGGGACCGATCGCCAGGCGCACCAGGTGCGGCACGACCAGGCCGACGAAGCCGATGGTGCCGGCCAGCGCCACCGCGGCCGAGGTCACCAGCGTGGCCAGCAGGACGAGGGCTCGACGGGCGGGGACGAGGTCCACCCCCAGGCCGGAGGCCGCCTCGTCGCCGAGGAGGAGCAGGTTCAAGGTGCGCCATCGGAACAGGAGGAGCGCCGAACCGCCGAGCACCAACGGCGCCGCGATGGCCAACTCGGGGTATCCGGCACCGCCCAGGGACCCGAGCAACCAGCCGACCACCGCGGAAATCGCCCGTCCCGAGCTGACGAGGAGCATCGCGACGGCCGCTGCCAGGAGGGATGACACCGCGTACCCGGTCAGGAGCAGGGTGACCATGTTCGACCGTCCGCCCTGGCGCGCGACGACGAGCACCAGCCCCACTGCAGCCAGACCACCCCCGAAGGCCAGTGCCTGCGCGAGCCCGATCCCCAGCCACGCGCTGCCTGCCCCCAGCGCCAGGGCAGGGACGAGGACCGGAGCCGTGATGGCCAGCACCGCGCCGAGCGACGCGCCGGCGGCGGTGCCGATCACGTACGGGTCCGCCATCGGGTTGCGGAGCAAGGCCTGGAAGACGACCCCGGCGCAGGCGAGCCCCGCGCCAACCAACGCCCCGGCCAGGACGCGCGGCAGGCGGACCTCGAACAGGATGGTGGGTGCGGTCGAGGCCCATGTCTCGGTGACTGGCAGCCCCAGCCACTGTCCGATGATCCCGATCGCCTCGGGCAGGCCGACCTCCACGCTGCCGATCCCCAACCCCGCCACCAGGGCCGCCAGCAGGACCGCCGCGGCGCTCCCCACGACCAGCGTGGCGCGACCCAGGCTGGGACCGCCGACCAGCGGACGGGTGGCGGCTGCGGCGCGCACGACGACCGAGCCTCAGTCGAACCGATCGGGATGGATGGCGCGGGCCAGCGCTTCGAGCCCGTCGACGATCCGCGGCCCGGGCCGGGTGATGACCGGGTCCTCGAGCACCACGACCACGCGTCCGTTCTGAACGGCGCTCATCTCGCTCCATCCGGGCCGCGCCGCCACCGACTCGGGCGTCACCGAGGGGTCGTACGCGGCGTCGCCCAGGAGGATGAGCTCCGGGTCGGCGGCCAGCAGGTCCTCGAGCGTGATGGAGGTCAGCAACGGGTCCCCGGTGATCGGATCCCCTCCCGCGAGCGTGATGAGACTGGCCAGGAACGAGTCCTCGCCGGCCGTGTAGATCGCGCCCTCGAAGACCCCCACCTCGTAGAAGGTCCGCGGCGGCGCGGCCCCGGCCACCGCATCGGTCACGCCGTCAATGCGGTCTTGCATGGCCGCCACCAGCGCTTCAGCCTCGGAACGAGCGTTGATGGCCTCCCCCACCAGCTGGACGTCACCGAGAACCTCGTCGAGCGACTCGGGATACAGGACCAGGACCGGGTAGCCCAGATCCGCCAGCTCGGTGATGACCGCGCTGGGGGTCAGCTCGTTGCCGGCCGCCAGGACCAGGTCCGGATCGGCGGCCACCACCAGCTCGACGTCGACCACCGCCCCGATGACGACGTCGGGAACCTCCGCCACCTCGGCCGGGAAATCGTCGAAATCGGTGACTCCCACCAGGCGGTCGCACGCGTCCAGGGCGCACACGATCTCCGTGTTCGAGGGGGCCAGGCTGACGATCCGCTCGGGCTCGGCGGCCAGCACCACCTCGCGCCCGGCGTCATCGGTCAGGGTCAGCGGGTAGGCCGGAGCCGGTCCGGAAGGAGCTGTCGAAGGGCTGGATTGGGGGACCGTCGCCTGGCACGCGACGGCCACGACCAGGAGGAGCGGAGCAAATGCTCGGAAAAACCGTGCTCGCATGGTGATGTCACTCCCTTACTCGCGAGGGTTGAGACATCGCGCACGGGCTGGGCGACCTGGCTCCCGGACCGATCAGGCCCGGTTACAGTTGCGGGACAGCGCCGGCCTTGCACCGGCTTCGCCATTTACCCGCCGGCCTTTCGGCGGCGGCACCCCACGCGGTCTTCAGTTGGTGGACCGATGCTATCAGACCCCGGCGCCGACCTCGGTGCGGCCGTACAGCGGGGTCTCGCGGGCGGCGTCCGACAGCATCGGGTCGAGCATCTTCTGGATCGCCAAGGTGTGCGTGCAGCCACCGGCCTGCTCGAACAGGTGGCAGTCGCAATGCCACTGTTCACCATCGAGGGAGACCTGGTGGGACCCGTTGTCGCCGGCGAAGGTGGCCTCCAGCCGACGAACGGTCACGCGATCCGGCTCGTGCGCATAGCGCATTGCCTTCTCGACCTTGCCGATCATGCCCGAATGCACGTCGCTACTCCTCCAGGCGCCCGGGGGCGCCACTTCCGTTGGCGCCCGTCAGTCCGACCTGGCGAGCCGCTCCTTGAGCATTGTCAGCAGTGTAACCGGGGTGGGGTCGGTCTGGTAGAGGATGGCGAGGTAGACGCTCACCAGGTCACCCCACGCCACCGCGGAAAGGACGCGGGACAGCGGAGTGGGCCCCTCGGCCCAGACGGTGGCCCGGTTGGTGGCCCGCTCACCGAGGAGCTCCTCGACCACCCGATAGCGGGCCGCGATGTCCGGGCTCTCCTGGGGGTCGCGGATCTCGATCACGAACGGCGCGTCCGCCAGCTCGCGGGGGTTGAGGGACCCCTCGATCGCGTTGTGGTTGGCCTCCGGCATCGGCTCATAGGCTGCCCACGACTTGGCGTTCTCGTTGAACTGCGTCTTCCAGCGACGCGCGACCGGGGCCATGGCGCCGGCTCCGTAGACCACCGGGATGCGGCCCAGGATGCTCCAGGCCAGCTGCTTGGCCGGATTGGCGTCGGTCTCGACGCCGGGCCCCATCCGTTCGAGCAGCTCGTCGAGGACGCCGACGGCGGAGCCAAGCGGGTCGGGATCGCGGATCAAGCCGGCCGCCGCCAGGAGCTCCTGGAGCAGGCCCACTGACCAGCCGAGGGCCGCTCGCGGCTGCCCGGGCTGTTCGTAGCGCAGCCACGGCGTCCCGTCGGCGGCCGCCTCGTGGCCCAGCGCGCCGCCGGTGGCGATGACCACCATGGGCAGCCCGCGGGCGCGGGCCTCGGCGGCCGCGGTCACCGTCTCGATCGTCTCCCCGGAGTGCGAGGCGGCGACGACCAGGGTCCGGTCCCCGATCCCGCTGGGCAGGTGGTAGTCGCGCTGGACGAGGAGCGGCACGCGGAGCCGCTCGCCGGCGGCGGCGGCCACCAGGTCGGCCCCGATGGCCGAGCCGCCCATCCCGAGCACGACCACCAGGTCCACGGCCCGGTGGCGGTCGGTCAGGGACAGGCCGGCCGCCACCTGGCGCGCCTGCGCCAGCTGGCGCGGCAGGTCCCGAACCCGGCCCAGCATGTCGTCGCGGTCGATCCGAGCCACGACCGTCGGCGAGTCGAGGGTGATGGCTTCGTCCAGCGGAGGCGGGGCGTCCGGATCGGGGCCGTCCTCGTCCTCGGGCCGGCGACCCGGCTCTTCGTCGGGGTGCTTGTACCCGAAGAAATCGCGGGCGTCGGTCACGCGGGGGTCACGCGGGCGATGCGGCCGCGGTTGCGATCCGGCGCCCCTCGGCCAGGAGCTCCTCGACGTCCTCCGGCGACCCGGCCTCGACGTAGATCCGGAGCAGGGCCTCGGTGCCGCTGAAGCGGATGAGGAGCCACGACTCGTCGTCGCGGTAGAACTTGAACCCGTCGCCCGTGTCCAGCGCCTGGCGCTGCACCACCGCCCGCCCGGCCAGGGACCCGGGCGACTCGTGCTCGAGTCGCGCCAGCGTCTCGCGCCGAATGGCGTCGTACTCGTCACGGGAGAAGCGGACGTCGATGCGGTTGTAGTACGACGGCCCGGCCACGGCCTGGAGCTCGGCCAGGACCTCCGACGCGCGCCGGGCCTTGGACAGCCACAGGTCGAGCAGGAACAGGCCGGCCGCCAGTCCATCGCGCTCGGGGATGTGCATCCCGAACCCGAACCCGCCGGACTCCTCACCGCCGATCACGGCGCGGGTCTCGGCCATCTTGGGCCCCACGAACTTGAACCCGACCCCCGTCTCGTGGGCCTGGGTCCCGAACCGCTCGGCCAGGCGCTTCGCCATCGACGTGGTGGTGACGGTGTACACGGCCGGACCGACCAGGCCACGGACCTCGAGCAGGTACCAGTACAGGAGGCCGTACACCTGGAGCTGGTTGACGAACACGCCTTCCTCGGTGGCCATTCCCACCCGATCGGCATCGCCGTCGAAGGCGATACCGATGTCGGCGCCCCAGACCGGGATCTCGGCCAGCCACTCGTCGATGTTGGGGCGTATCGGCTCCGGATTGACCCCGCCGAAGTACGGATTCCGCTCGGTGTGCAGCTCGCGGATGGTGAGGTTGCCGCTGTCGAGGAGGCGGGTGAACCAGCCGGCCCCGGACCCCCACATCGGTTCGACCAGGACCTTGCCCTGGGAGGCGCGAATGCGTTCGACGTCGACGATCGAGGCCAGCTGCTCACTGAAGCGCGGATAGGGGTCGAAGACCTCGACCAGGCCGCCCGACACCGCGTCCTCGTACTCCCGCCGGGGAGGCTCTTCGGTCTCGAGGTAGCGGTCCATGGTGGCCTCGATGGCGGACAGCATCCCCGGAGCGGCCGCGCCGCCGGTGTCCGCCTTGACCTTGAAGCCGTTGTCGGTCCACGGGTTGTGGCTGGCGGTGATGACGATCCCGGCCCCGGCTCCCAGCTCGCGGGTGAAGAAGGAGACGACCTGGGTCGGGACCGCACCCGGCGGCGTCAGGCTGCGGATCCCGTGCGCGGCCAGGACCTCGACGCAGGCCCGGGCGAAGTGCTCCGAGGCAAACCGGCGGTCGTGGGCCACCACGACTCCCCGCTCGGCGGTGCCCTGTTCGGTCAGGAAGTCGGCGACTCCCCGGGCACAGCGGCGGACGTTGTGGAAGGTGAAGTCCTCGGCGATGGCCGCACGCCAGCCATCGGTCCCGAAGCGAATCGTGGTCACGGGCAGGCCTATGGTAGCCGCCGCTCGGCTGCCCCCGTCACGTCGTCGAGGGCAGCCTGGAGAGCGGCGGTGACGGGGCGCAACGGGCCGCGAGCATCCAGCGAGATGGTCTCGCCGACGACGAGGTCGATCCGCGAGAAGGGAAGGGGGACCAGCTGGCGGTCCCAGCGGCGGGTGACGCGAAGGGCAGGCCGAGCGCGAACGGCCAGGGGCAGGATGGGCAGCTTGGCCTGGCGGGCGACGATCAGCGCCCCGGGCTTGGCGACGCGGTAGGGTCCCCACGGCCCGTCGGGGGTGACGACCAGCGAATAGCCCTCAGCGCCCAGGTCCCCCAGGCGCCGAGCCAGCGCGCGAGCCGCCGCCGCATCCTTCTCATCGGGCAGGGCGAGGACGACGAGAGGGCCCCGGGCCACGGTCTCGAAGATGGTCCGGATGACCGTGCCCCGCGGTGTGTCGGTCGTGAAGGAGGCGTGTGGAAGGTCGCCGCGGCGGGCGGAGGCGACCACGAACAGGGCGAGGTTGAACTCGTGCCAGAAGGCGAGAACCACCTGGGCCCGAGTCATGGGACCGATGCGCGCGGTCCTCGCGACGAGGCGCAGGTACCACCCCAGCATCCGGCCCGCCAGGCGGGCCGAGGCGCGGGGCCTAGAGGTAGCGATCGCCGGTGGCCCGGGAAATCTCATCCAGGATGGGCTTGATCTCCTCGGCGCGATCGCGGGCGCAGACCAGGAGCGCGTCGGGCGTGTCCACGATGATGACGTCGCGGAGGCCGACCGTGACCACCAGCCGCTCCCCGCCATGCACCAGGACCCGCTCCGAGCCACGGTCCAGATGCTGGCCTGAGGCGACCAGGCTCTTCCCGCTCTGGCGGCTGAGGGCCTCCAGTAGGGCCGACCAGGAGCCGATGTCCGACCAGCCGGCATCGAGCCCCACCACCGCCATCCGGCCTTCCGCCGCCGCGGGCTCGGCGATCCCGGAGTCGATGTTGATGGCCGGCAGCGGCTCGAGGATCTGGCGGGCATCGGTCTGCCATCCCGGCGTGCGCGGGATCTTCGCGATCTGGTCCAGCGCCTCGGCCAACGCCGGCTGGAAGCGCTCCAATGCCTGGCGAAACGCATAGCCGGTCCACACGAAGACACCCGCGTTCCACAACGCCCCGCTGCCGACCAGCTCCTTGGCGGCCTTGGGATTCGGCTTCTCGACGAACTTGGTCACGGCCGCCGTGCCGGTGGCGAACAGCTGCTCGCCGCGCGTGATGTAGCCGTAGCCCGTGGCCGGGTGGGTGGGGACCACGCCGAGCACCACCAGGTAGCCGCGCTCGGCGGTCACCGCGGCCTCGCGGAGAGCGGTCACGAAGGCGTCCGAGTCGGCGACGTGGTGGTCGGCGGGGAGGACGATCGCAACCTCATCGGTCTGCCGACGCGCCAGCAACCCGCCGAGTCCAGCCGCCACCGCCGTCGAGCGAGCCAGCGGCTCACCCAGGATGTTGGCTTCGGGGACCTGCGGCAGCTGGCGCTGGGTGGCGCGGACGTGGGACTCCGCGGTGACGACGTAGATGTCGTGGGGGCGGAGCATCGGCTCGAGGCGGGCCACCGTCTGCTGGAGGAGACTGACGTCGCCGGTGAGCGGGAGCAGCTGCTTGGGGGTCTTGCGGCGGGAGAGCGGCCACAGGCGGGTGCCCGACCCACCGGCCATCACGAGCGCGTACATCGGTCCAGTCGCCCCGCTCGGTTCGCTCGCCTCAGCCGTTGTCGGCCAGGGTCTCAGCCTCCAGCCGCTCGCCGAGCTCGGTCGTGCGCCGATACGCCGCCCACACCGCATCCGACAGCACCGTCCGCAGGCCGCCCTTCTCGAGCTCGTAGATGGCTGCCGCGCTCGTCCCGCCCGGAGACGTGACCGCATTGCGGAGCTGGGCGGGGTGGAGGTTCGAGGCGGCGGCGTACTGGCTCGAGCCGACCAGGGTCTCCGCCACCAGGTCGTGGGCCAGCTCCCGGGTGAAGCCCAGGTGCACGCCCGCGTCCACCAGGGCCTCCATGACCGCGAACAGGTACGTCGGGCCGGTCCCCGACAGGGCGGTGGCCATGGCCACGAAGATCTCGTCATCGACCTGTCGCTCGTCACCCAGCGCCCGCAGCACGGCTCGCGCCAGGTCGCGCTGCACGGTGGTGCACGCCGGCGCCGCGGCCCACACCGCCATGCCTTTCCGGATCTGGGCCGGGGTGTTGGGCATGGCGCGCACCACGGCTGCGTGACGCAGGCCGGTGCTCAGGGTGCGCAACGTGGCGCCGGCCACGATGGACAGCACCACCTGGCCCTCACGGAGCGTGCCGGCCAGCTCGCGCATCACGGCCCGCAGCATCTGGGGCTTGACCGCCAGGACCACGATGTCGGCATCGGCCACGGCGTCCCGGTTGCGGGCCACGACCCGAATGTGATGGTTGGTGGTCAATGCCGCGCGCCGGTCGCGCCGCGGATGGGACGCTACCAAGGCGGTCGGGCTGACGGCGCGATCGGCGAGGAGGCCGGTGATCATGGCCTCGGCCATCACCCCCGCCCCCACGATCCCCACCCGCATCGGGCGGGCGATGCGGCTCCGGCGGCGCGGGCGACGGACGGTCATGCGTGCTCCTGGCTCGACGACGCGCCCACCGGCCGCTCAGACCCGCGCAGCTCGCGGGCCGCCGCGACCTCCTCGGTAGGGGCGTCGGCGCGCTCCAGGAGATCGACCGCGATCCCCGCCAGTCTCCGAGCGGCTGTCACGTTTCCCAGCTCCAGTTCCGCGTGGCCCATGCCGTGGGCCGCCAGGCCCTCCTCGCGCTCGGCGCCCAGGTCGCGGGCCTCGCTGATCGCCTCGGCATAGTAGCGCCGGGCGCTCGCCGGGTCGCCGCCGGCCACGCGCAGGTCACCAATGCGCCGCGCGGCTCGAGCGGCCTCGAGGGCCATGTCCGCGCGTTCGAAGTGCCACATCGCGCGGTGCGCCCACAGGTCGGCCGCCCACCACGACCCGGCCGCGATCCCCGCCTCGGCGGCGGCCATCGCCGCCTCGCCCATCCGGCCCTGGTTGTCCTCGCGCTCGGCCTCCAGGTATGGCGCGGCCAGCGGGCTGCGCCGCAGAGCGACGGGAAGCTCCCCGAGCCGCTCCACCGGGGAGGGCGGCACGCCGGCCAGGCCACGAAGCCAGGTCGCCAGGCGAGCCAGGGGTCCGGGAGGCGGGGGGCCCCAACGAACGGGGAGGCGGCTCTCCCCCGTCACACGCGCGCCCCCGCCAGACCGGCCGCGTCACGCAGCTCGTCGGCGAGGTCGGTGCGCTCCCAGCTGAGGTCGAGGTCGGACCGGCCGAAATGGCCGTAGGCCGCGATGGGCAGATAGATCGGCCGCCGCAGGTCCAGGCGCTCGATGATGGCTCCTGGACGCAGGTCGACCACCCGGCCGATCGCCGCGCCAATGACCGGATCCGGCACCGAACCGGTGCCGAACGTGTCGACGTTGACCGCCAGCGGCTGGGCCACCCCGATGGCGTACGCCACCTGGATCTCGCAGCGGGACGCCAGGCCGGCGGCGACCACGTTCTTGGCGACCCACCGCGCGGCGTAGGCCCCGCTGCGATCGACCTTGGTCGGGTCCTTGCCGGAAAAGCTCCCCCCGCCGTGGCGGGCCATGCCCCCGTAGGTGTCGACGATGATCTTGCGGCCGCTCAGCCCCGAGTCGCCCGCCGGCCCGCCCAGGACGAAGCGCCCGGTGGGGTTCACCAGCAGCCGAATCTCGCCGTCGCGCAGCTCGGGTGGAATGACAACGTCCACGACCTCGTCGCGAACCGCCTCGGTCAGCTCGGTCGCGACATCCACCTCCGCGTCGTGCTGGGTGCTGATGAGCACGGTCCGAACGCCGGTCGGTCGGCGGTCGGGCCCGTAGCCGACCGTGACCTGGCTCTTGCCGTCGGGCCGCAGGAAGGGGAGGACGCCGTGGCGGCGCACGGTCGCCAGCCGGCGGCAGAGCTCATGCGCGAGCTGGATGGGCATCGGCATGAGATCCGGCGTCTCGTCGGTCGCGTAGCCGAACATCATCCCCTGGTCGCCCGCGCCCAGCTCATCGGCCTCAATGCCGGCGCGCGCCTCGTACGCGTGATCCACGCCCATGGCGATGTCCGGCGACTGGCCCTTGATGAGCGACGTGATCGAGACGCCGCTGGCGTCGAACCCCAGGTCGGGGTCCTCGTAGCCGATCTCGCGCACCGTGCGCCGCACGATGGCCTCGACATCCACCAGGTGCGAGGTGGTCAGCTCGCCCAGGACGATGACCGTCCCGGTCGTGGCGGTGACCTCGATGGCCACCCGTGCCGTCGGGTCTGCGGCCAGCACGTCGTCCAGAACGGCGTCGGCGATTGCATCGCAGACCTTGTCGGGGTGGCCCTCGGTAACCGACTCCGAGGTGAACAGGTGTCGTTCAGCGTCGATCAAGGGTTCCGAGTGTAGCGCCAGACCGATGCGCGGGCAGCGATCGCCGCCCGCGACACCCGGAGGCCCGCAGGTTGCAGCGTCTCCCTAATCGGCGTGTCGGTACTATTCGCCGATCGGGGGGTGTCCGCCCCATGCCCACTGAGGAGTGCCCACACATGCGTCGTCCGCGCTACGCCTTGGTCAGTTCCACGGTCGTCGGCCTCGTGCTGGCGGCGTGCGCCACCCCTGCCGGGAGTGGGCCGGGCGCATCGAGTGGATCCGAGCCATCCGCAGCGGCGGAGGCCAGCGGCGCCGGTGGGAACGGCGGTGGCGGTGCGGACGGGGGAATTGGCATCACGCTGCCTGACGGCGCCTGGTCGAGCGGAGAGCTCCACGTCGAGATCTCGGGTGACGCCAGCGGGAGCTACGACGCTCCGCTGGTTGAGATGGCGAGCTACACGACGGATGGCGAGTCCATCCTGTCGTACGTCGACAGCGACGCCCAGGTGAGCGTGGGCGTGGCCATCTACACCGACTCGTTCGCCATCTCCGTGACGACGGCCGAGCTGGTGGCGGGCGCGGGGACCACGATGAGCTGCACGGTCCAGTACCACACCGCCGACGACAACCACATCGAAGCCGATTTCAGCTGCCCCGATTCGCCGGCCTTCACGACGACCGGCACGTCCGGTGGAACCGTCACGATCGAGGGATCCCTGACCGCCAGCCGCTAGCTCCTGGAGGTACACCATGCACCGCCTTCGCCTCGCGCCCGTCATTTTCCTCACCCTGACACTGCTGCTGGCTGCGTGCCAGCAGGCCGCCAGCCAGTCGCCCGCGGGCACCGACGCGGGTGAACCGTCGGCGGCGGGAGCCGAACCGGGAGCCAGCCAGGCCGGCACTGGGGGAGGCGGCGGTGGTGACAACGGATCGGCTCAGTACGAGATCACCGGTGACTACACCGCCAGCGGGGAGCTCCGTTTCGTGCCCGAGGCCAGCTACTTCGACCAGAACGGCAGCACATACCTCTCGTTCACCAACGAGGGTGAATCGACCGTGATGTTCATCGCGTTCGGGGAAAATCAGGGGAACGCGGTCTCGTTCGGCAACGAGGAGGCCAGCGTGGCGGGAACTGAGTGCACCATCAACCTCACCCGAGACGACGCGACCGGTGCCGCCGGCACCTTCGACTGCCCGAACTCGACCGTGGTCCTGGCAAGTGCGACCACGCCAGGTACCGGCACGATCAGGGGCTCATTCGAAGCCCATCTGTAGCCCGGGCCGCCGCCCGGGCGCGGGCGCCGGCGACTGGGGTCCCGCGCTCAGGTTCCCTGCTGCCAGGAGGCCGCGTAGGCCTCTTGCGCCTCGGTCGGGCGATCGATGGCGATTCCCATGCTCGCCAGCTTGAGCCGCGCCACCTCGTGGTCGATGTCGACGGGTATCACGTAGACCTTTGGCTCGAGCTCGTCGTGGTGGCCGCTCAGCCATTCGACGCCCAGCGCCTGGTTGGCGAATGACAGGTCCATCACCAGGCTGGGGTGCCCCTCGGCGGCGGCCAGATTGACGAGTCGTCCATCGGCCAGAAGGTAGAGCCGACGCCCATCCGCAAGGCGGTACTCGCGGGTGGACGGTCGGACGTCGCGCTGCTCAGCCGCCTGGGCCTCCAAGGCGGGGATGTCGAACTCGTCGTTGAAGTGGCCGGCGTTGGCCAGGATGGCTCCGTCGCGCATGAGGCGGAAATGCTCGCCACCAAAGACGTGGAGAGAGCCGGTGGCGGTGATGAACAGATCCCCCGCCTCGGCTGCGTCCATGCTGGTCATGACCCGGAATCCGTCCATGGCCGCCTCCAGGGCCCGAATCGGGTCAATCTCCACGATCACCACGTTGGCGCCCATGCCGTGCACCCGGCTGGCAATCCCGCGGCCCACCCAGCCGTACCCGCCCACGACCACGGTCTTGCCCGCCAGCAGGACGTTGGTCGCGCGCAGGATGCCGTCGATGGCGCTCTGACCGGTGCCGTAGCGGTTGTCGAACAGATGCTTGGTCGCGGCTTCGTTGACGGCCAGGATCGGGTAGCGCAGTGCACCCTCCGCCGCCATGGCCCGCAGCCGAATAACCCCGGTGGTCGTCTCTTCGGTGCCTCCGCGGACCTCGTCCAACAGGTCGGATCGGTGCATGTGCAGTTCGCCCACCAGATCGGCTCCGTCGTCCATCGTCAGCTGCGGCTGATGGTCCAGCGCCGCGTTGATGTGGCCGAAGTATGTGTCCCGGTCCTCGCCCTTCATGGCGAAGACCTCGATCCCGTGATCGGCGACCAGGGACGCCGCAACCTCGTCCTGGGTGGACAGCGGGTTCGACGCGCAGAGGACTACGTCGGCGCCACCGGCCGCCAGGGTGCGGACCAGGTTCGCCGTCTCCGCGGTGACGTGGAGGCAGGCACTCACCCGCCAGCCGGTCAACGGCCGCTCCGCGGCCAGCCGCTCTCGGATGCCGGCCAAGACGGGCATCTGGCGGTCGGCCCATTCGATGCGGCGCGCCCCCTCGGCGGCCAGCCCGGGATTCCGAATGTCGCTCACGGTTCCTCCATCATCGGTCGGGTCAACGGTCGGCTCGCGGCCAGCTCCAGCGCAGCGCCGCGCGTAGGGGTCGGATGAGGTCCCAGCCCCCGGCTCGCCGGTAGGCGACCCACTCCCCCAGCCGACAGTATTCGCGGTAGCCCAGTCGAGCATAGGCGGCAATCGCCGAGTCGTTGTCCGCGTACACGTTGAGGGCCACGTCCGGGACGCGGTTCAGGAGCTCCGCGGTCACGCCCGACGTGGCCGCCTTGGCGTGCCCCTGCCCGCGATGGTCGACATGGGTCAGCACGTTGCCGACCACCGCGATCCCCTCGGCGGGATTGATGACGTGCGTCCCGGCGGCCGCGATCAGCCGTCCGCCGATCCGGACGCCGTAGTACACCCCTTCCTCGAGGACCGACGCCGGGAACCCTCCGCCCAGGCCCAGCTGGTAGAGCCGATTCAGGTCGCCGATGTCGGCGGGGCCCAGGCGCTCGGCGCCCTCGCCGATGTAGGGCCGGAAGGTCTCGCGGTCGACCACCATGCGCAGCAGGCTGGCCGGCAGGTCGACCCGATACAGGTCGTCGAAGGCGGTGGCCAGGTCATGCCGTGCCTGCACGAAGGCATACCTGGGCCGGACCTCGCTGGCCAGGATGGCACGGCAGGCATCCGGGTCCCCCATCAGGAACAGCGGCTGCGGGGGAAGGCCCAGGTGCTGCATCGCCAGGCCGCGCGGTCGGCCCTCCGGGTCGTAGGCCATCCCCCACGCCCCGCGGCGGCGGGCCGAGCCGTCCAGGTCGCCCAGGGCATAGGCCGCGTACAGGCGATCGGTGCGCAGGAACGCGGCCGCCTCGGCGCGGTCCGTGATCGATCGGGTATGCCAGGCCGTCGCGGGGGCCCCGGTCATCGGTCAGCCCAGCTCGTATCGGTCAATAGGTCAGCAGTGCGTGGATGGCGAACTGGCCCAGGCGCTCGCGGCCCTTGAGTGCGCTGAGCTCGACCATGAACGACAGGCCGGCCACCTCGCCGCCCAAGCGCTGCACGAGCTCGATGGTGCCCATCACCGTTCCGCCGGTGGCCAGCAGGTCGTCGACGATGAGGACGCGCTGGCCGGGCTGAATCGCGTCGCGATGGATCTCCAGGGTGGCGGTCCCGTACTCGAGGGCGTACTCCACCTCGATGGTGTCCGCGGGCAGCTTGCCGAGCTTGCGGACCGGGACGAAGCCTGCCCCCAGCTGGTAGGCCATGGGGGCACTGAAGATGAACCCGCGCGACTCCATGCCCACGACGAGGTCGACCGGCGTGCCGCGGACCTGGTCGACCAATCGATCGATGACCTCCTTGAAGGCCGCCGGGTCCTTCAGCAGGGTCGTGATGTCGTAGAACAGGATGCCCGGCTTGGGGAAGTCAGGGACCTCGCGGATGAGCTTCCGCAGGTCGTCGGCCGAGGTCACGGTCACCCGGCGAGTCTAGTCGGCGCGATGGCGCGCCTGCAACGGCGCTCAACGCACGGGACCATTGGCCCATCGTCCGCCTCGTCCGGCAGGACTACCGTCGGCGCCGATGGCGATCCGTGCGGTGCGTCGCCGGGCAGAGCGCACGCTCCCCGGCCTGGTCCTGCTGGCCGCGATCGGGGTGGCCGCGCTCGTGATCGCCTCGAGCTGGAACGAGGGCGACGAGCTCGTCGTGACCAGCGCCCTGGTCGCAGTGCTCGTGGTCATGGCATCGGCCCAGGGGGCCATCCTCTGGCGGCGGGCCACGGCCGCCACCCGCGCCGGAGCTCGGCTGGCCGGGCTCGAATCCGAGGAGGGCACCTTCCGGGCGCTGGTCGAGCGGCTGCCCGCGGCGCTGTACATCGCCGGTTTCGGACCACAGGCGACGTGGAACTACGTGAGTCCGCGGATCGAAGACCTGCTCGGTTTCAGCGCGGCCGAGTGGATGGCCGACCCATCCCTGTGGATGCGCCAGATCCATCCCGACGACCGGGAACGGGTCACCACTGAGGAGGCCGAGCAGTGGAGCCGGGAGCCGGGCGTGATCAGCACCAGCGAGTACCGGATGCTGGCCAAGGACGGTCGGGTCCTCTGGATCCGCGACGAGGCGGTGGTCGTCACCGATGAGCAAGGCAGCCCGGCCTTCTTCAGGGGCTACATCATCGACATCACCGCCCAGAAGATGGCCGAGCAGGCGCTGCGCGAGAGCGAGGAGCAGACACGGCAGATCATCGACACCGCCAGCTACGCATACATCGCCATAGACGGGGAGGGCCTGATCGTCGACTGGAACCAGGCCGCCGAGGAAACGTTCGGATGGTCGCGCGAGGAGGTCATCGGGACGTCGCTGGCGGACCGAATCATCCCGTTCGCGCAGCGCGAGGCGCACCGTCGCGGCCTGGCCCGGTTCCGGGAGACCGGCCAGGGCCCGATCCTCGGCACTCGGCTGGAGGTGAACGCGGTCCATCGCGATGGCCGCGAGTTTCCGGTGGAGCTGACGATCTGGGCCGTCGGAACCGGTGAGACGGCGACCTTCTCGGCCCTGGTGCATGACATCACCCTGCGGAAAGACCTGGAGCGGCAGCTCCAGCACCAGGCCTTCCACGACTCCCTGACCGGGCTGGCCAACCGGGCACTGTTCGCAGACCGGGTCATGCACGCCATGGCCCGCCAGGAGCGGGCCCGCCGCTCGATGGCGGTGGTCTTCCTCGACCTGGACGATTTCAAGACCGTCAACGACAGCCTGGGTCACGCGGCCGGGGACCACCTGCTGATGGCCGTGGCGGAGCGCCTGCGGGGCGTGATGCGGCCCGAGGACACGGTCGCCCGCTTCGGCGGTGACGAGTTCGCCATCCTCTTGGAAGACACGAATCGCGACTCTGCCCGGCGGGTCGCGGAGCGGGTGCTGGCCGCGCTGCGCTCCCCCTTCGACCTGCAGGGCAAGCAGGTCTTCGCCCGCGGCAGCGCCGGGGTGGCGGTGGCGCAGCCGGGCACCACGCCGCCAGAGGATCTGCTGCGCCACGCGGACCTGGCGATGTACACCGCCAAGGCCAAGGGCAAGGGCCGGATCGAGTTCTTCGAGCCCCGCATGCACCTGGCCGTCATCCGCCGCCAGGAATTGCGGACCGAGCTGGAATCCGCGATCAGCCGCGGCGACTTCGTCCTCCACTACCAGCCGTTCGTCGACCTGCGCAACGGCCGCCTGACCGGCCTCGAGGCACTCGTCCGATGGCGCCACCCCGAGCGGGGCCTGATCGAGCCCGCCGAGTTCATCCCCGCCGCGGAGGAGACGGGGTTGATCGTGCCGCTCGGGGCGTGGGTCGCCGGCGAAGCGTGCCGCCAGATGGCGGCGTGGGATCGAGACGATGCCCTGGCCGGCGGGAATGGGCATCACCCGCTGATCAGCGTCAACGTCTCGACTCGGCAGCTGGCCGACCCAGGGCTGGTGGACATGGTGGCCGCGTCCCTGCGTGACGCGGGGCTGGAGCCCAGCCGTCTCCTTCTCGAGATCACCGAGAGCACCTTGATGGCCGACGTGACCGATACCGAGCAGACCCTTCGCCGCCTCCGCGAGACGGGCGTCCAGTTGGCGATGGACGACTTCGGGACCGGCTACTCGTCGCTGAGCTACCTCGAGCGGCTGCCGGTGGACCTGCTGAAGATCGACCGATCCTTCACCGCCTCACTGGGCGACGACCGCGAGATCCCGGTCCTCCTGCGCTCGATCATCAAGCTGGGCCAGACCCTGCGCCTCCAGGTCCTGGCCGAGGGCATCGAGCGCGGCGACCAGGTCGTCCGCCTGCGCGAGCTGGGATGCCGCCTGGGGCAGGGCTATCACTTCTCCCCGCCGCTCCCCGCCGATGCCGTGCCCGATGCGCTCACGCGGCGCTGGGAAGGATCGCTGAGCGCCTGATCCGGCGCCGAACCCGACCGGCTGCCCACTCCCGGTTCGGCTGATCAGCCTGATTCTCGGCGTGTACATCTCTCGGCGTGTACATGACGTGTTCATATCGGCCTATTGGCGGCCCGTGAACGGTCGGTTGACCGCCGCGCAGGCCATTCAGTGGCCGAATTGTTCACGTGATGTTCGAAACGGCCATTCGGTGGCCGCTTTGGCCACTGACCGGTGTGAAAAGTGACCAATGTGAACATCTGGTGTTCATTGGGCCAGTTGGGGCTGTCGCCAGGACGACAGTTCGGCCGTCACCAGGCCGCTACGGGACATCTCCGCGCTGGACCGATGCTGCGCGCCATCACCTTCGATCCACCACCTTCACCCATCAAGCGGGAGACCGGACCAATGACCACCATCACCTACCCGAGCGGTAACACCTCCACCTTCGTGATCGGCGCCGTCGTTGGGGCCCTCGCGATGCTGATCCTGGCAGCGGCCATGGCCTTCGCCTCCCTCGGCGCACCGGCCATCATCACGGAGCCCGAGGCCGCTCCGGCACCGATGACCAACCAGGCCAACAGCGACGACTCGACCCCGAACTCCGGAGTCCTCGAGTTCGCTGACTGAACCGAAGAGACGGGAAGCCACGAGACCCCGGAGCAATCCGGGGTCTCAGGTTGATCCGGGGCGACCTGGCGGCCGAGCGCCGTTCGGCCCTCCGCTGGCGTCAGCCGGCCGCCAGGCGCCTCAGGACGGCCTGGAGCACGCCACCCTGGCGGTAGTACTCGACGTCCACCGGCCCGTCCAGGCGAGCGACGGCCGTGAAGGTGTGGGTCTTGCCGTCCTCGCCCTGGGCCACGACCTCGACCTCCTGGCGCGGCGCCAGGCCGGCGGCGATGCCACGGATGGTGAAGGTCTCGCGCCCGGTCAAGCCCAGCGACTCGGCACTTTCGCCGACGCGGAACTGGAGCGGCAGGATCCCCATCCCCACCAGGTTGGCCCGATGGATCCGCTCGTACGACTCGGCGATCACCGCCCGCACGCCCTGGAGCAGCGGCCCTTTGGCCGCCCAGTCCCGGGACGAGCCTGACCCGTATTCCTTGCCAGCCAGCACGATCAGCGGCGTCCCCGAAGCGAGGTAACGCTGTGAGGCTTCGAAGATCGTCAGCCGCTCCCCGGAAGGGAAGTGCTCGGTGACGTTCCCCTCGGCGTCCGGCGTGAGCCGATTGCGCAGTCGGATGTTCGCGAACGTGCCCCGCACCAGCACCTCGTGATGCCCGCGTCGCGATCCGTACGAGTTGAAGTCGTGCGGGCCCACGCCATGCTCGATCAGCCACTGCCCGGCAGGGCTGGTGGACGGGATCGATCCGGCCGGCGAGATATGGTCCGTGGTGACCGAATCCCCCATCCAGGCCAGCACCCGTGCGTCGACGACGTCGGTGAGCGGCGCCGGCTCCATTCCCATCCCCTGGAAGAACGGCGGGCGCGCGACGTAGGTCGAATCCGGGTCCCACGCGTACTGGCCCTTGGCCGGCATCGGCAGGTTGCGCCACAGCTCGTCCCCGTCGAAGACCGATGCGTACTCCCTGCGGAAGATCTCGGACCGCACCCGCTCGGCGACAACGGCATCAACCTCGGCCTGGGTCGGCCACAGGTCCTTGAGATAGACCGAAGCGCCGTCGGCGCCAACCCCCAGCGGGTCGGTGGTCATGTCCACGTCGATCCGCCCGGCCAAGGCGAAAGCAACCACCAACGGCGGGGAGGCCAAGTACGAGGCGCGGGTCAACGGATGGATCCGGC
Source organism: Candidatus Limnocylindria bacterium (assembly GCA_044866355.1). Taxonomy (GTDB): domain Bacteria; phylum Chloroflexota; class Limnocylindria; order QHBO01; family QHBO01; genus DASTEQ01. The sequence goes on from JBIOTW010000025.1 coordinate 36,281, forward strand.
CTTCGAAGTTTCGGTTTCCGGACAGCACCGATACGCCCACCAGGTCGGTCTGCTCCACGGCGGCGGCGATAGGCTCCGCCAGCGGGCCCGAGTTGCCGATACAGGTCGTGCAGCCGAAGCCAACCAGGTGGAAGCCGAGGGCCTCGAGCGGGTCCATGAGACCCGCGTCCTCGAGGTACTGGGTCACGACCTTGGACCCGGGCGCAAAGGAGGTCTTGACCCAGGGCGGCACCTTCAACCCGCGCTCCACGGCGCGCTGCGCCACCAGGCCGGCGGCCACCATGACCGACGGGTTCGAGGTGTTGGTGCACGAGGTGATGGCCGCGATGAGCACCGATCCCGAGCGCAGCGAATCGGTGGTGCCATTCAGCTTGACCGTGGCGGATCGGTCCAGCGCATCGGCGAAGACGGTCCGGAAGTTCTCGGGCAGCCCGGGCAGCGATACGCGGTCCTGCGGGCGCTTGGGTCCGGCCAGGGAAGGCTCGACATCGGCCAGGTCGAGGTGGAGCGACTCATTGAACATCGGCTCCGGCGAGGCATCGGTCCGGAACAGGTGCTGGGCCTTGGCGTAGGCCTCGACCCGGGCGACCACCTCGTCCCCACGGCCGGTCATCCGCAGGTAGCGGAGGGTCTCGTCGTCCACCGGGAACAGGGTGGCGGTGGCCCCGAACTCGGGGCTCATGTTGCTGATGGTGGCCCGGTCAGCCAGCCCGAGGCGCGACAGGCCGGTGCCGTGGAACTCGACGAACTTGCCCACCACGCCGTGGTTGCGGAGCATCTCGGTGACGGTCAGGACCAGGTCGGTGGCCGTGGTGCCGGGTCGCATCTCGCCATCCAGGCGGAAGCCGACCACCACCGGGAGCGGCTGGTACAGCGGCTGGCCCAGGAGTGCGGCCTCGGCCTCGATCCCGCCCACGCCCCAGCCCACCACGCCCAGGCCGTTGATCATGGTCGTGTGGGAGTCGGTCCCGACCCGCGTGTCGGGGAAGGCGGTCAGGGTGCCGTCCGCATCCGGGCGGGCACTGACGACGTCGGCGAGGTACTCGAGGTTGACCTGGTGGACGATGCCGGTACCCGGCGGGACGACCCGGAAGTTGGCGAACGCCTCCTGCGCCCAGCGAAGGAGGGCGTATCGCTCGCCGTTGCGCTCGTACTCACGCTCGACGTTGATGAGGAACGCGGCGTCGGACCCGTACTGGTCCACCTGGACCGAGTGGTCGATGACCAGGTCAGCCGGGACGAGGGGGTTGACGCGGTTCGGGTCGCCGCCCATCTCGGCCAGCGCGTCGCGCATGGCGGCCAGGTCCACCACGCACGGGACGCCGGTGAAGTCCTGGAGGATGACCCGGGCGGGGAGGAACGGCAGCTCGGTGGTGGCATCTTCCACGTCCGGGGTCCATGAGGCCAGCGCCGCCAGGTCGTCAGGGGAGACCAGGCCACTCCCCGATGCGGCGTGCCGTGCCGCGTTCTCGATCAGGACCTTGACGGTGTACGGCAGCCGATCCAGGTCGGGGATGCCCAGGGCTTCGAGGTCGTAATACCGAAACGACCGATCGCCGACGGCCAGCGTCGCGCGCGCAGCCGAAAGATCGGGTTGGGGTGGACGGGTGGTCACGGTCGCGCCTCCTCAGTCGATGCTGATCGGCGCCGGACGGGTGCGCCCGTCCCGGGTCGAGAATTCCCCTCGAGTATACGCCTCAGTCGTCGCCGCGCAGCCTCGCGTAGGTGATCAGGTCGTGGTGGGCGCCGGCGCGGAATTGGGCGCCGCGCTGAATGCCTTCGCGGACGAAGCCGGCCTTTTCGAGGGCGCGCTGCTCCGCGATGTTCTCGATGTCCGTCTGCGCTTCGACGCGGTTGGTATCGGTCGTGTCGAACAGGTAGTCAGCCAATAGCCGCTGAGCGATTGCACCGTGGCCCTGACCGCGGGCCTCGGGAATCAAAGAGATGCCGATGTTCCAGGCACGCGACTTCGGAGGCGGACCGTAATGGACCTCGTGCCAACCCACCGTGCCGATCGGCTGCCCGTCCGCAACGCGTTCGATGATCAGCTGGCCGTTCCGCTCGTTGCGAAGCGGCCCATTGCTCAGCGCCTCACGGATGGGCGCCTGGTCTTCCGGGGGCAGGCCGAAGTCGTTGAATTCGCCCTTGGCCTCGGGCGAGCGCGACCAGGCGTCGAGCAGGTCAGCATCGGCCAGGCTGGCGTCGCGCAGACGGATCGGCAGATCAGTCATTCGGTCATTCGGTCATTCCTTGTGGCTCGAGAGCGCGTCCAGGCCGAAGGCGATCGCCTCTTCGAGGGTCAGCCGAACACCGTCCTCCCAGGCCTGGGAGAAGGTTGCCTGGTCGAGCTGGGCGCGCGCAAGGTCAAGGGCTTCCTCCCTGTCGCGCGCAACCCAAGCTTCGCCGATGCCCACCTCTTCGCCGAGGACAGCCGCGGATCCGAGGAGGCGGGCGGCTGACGCGCTGTCCCCCACACGAGCCAACGCCAGCGCGCTGCCTGCCAGGCCAATGGCGATCTCCCCAAGATCGCCGATGTCCCGCTTGAGCGCGAGGCTCTGGTAATACAGGATGAGTGCGTCCAGCGGGCGACCTTCCTTTCCTGCCAGCCAGCCCAGTGAGCCCAGGAGCGCCGCCTCGGCAGAAGTGCTGCCAATCTCTCGCGCGGCGCTCAAACCCTCCTCGTACAGCTCGCGCGCGCCAGCCAGGTCGCCGCTTTGAGCACGCGTCCAGGCGAGGGTGCGCGTGATCCACGGAACGAAGTACAGGTCGCCGTTCTCGCGGAACTCAGCGAGGCTTTGGTTCAGGAGCTCTGTCGCTCGCTCCCAATCGCCATCCACGACAGCACCCACGCCGACACGGAACACGGCCTTCGCGATGCCACGTGCATCGCCGAGTTCGCGCTGCAGGGCCAGGGCCTCATCCGCCCACAGCCGAGCCCGCCGGCTGTGTTCGCCGGTGACCTCCGCCAAGTCGGTCGCGCCGATCAACGCTCTGGCGCGAGCCGCGCTGGGTGCGGGGTTGGCGTCGAGTGCGCGGCTGATACGACCCAAACCCTCGAGCGTATGGCCTCTCGCGATCCAGAAGTCCGGAAGCGCACCCGCCAGCCGAAGCCACGACTCGGCAGCCCCGACGGTCGCGAAGTGATCGAGGGCTTCGCGGAGATTGTCGACCTCGCTCTCGAGTCGATCGACCCACGCGTGGCCGCCCATCAGCACCTCAGGCTCGAGGTGCGGGAACGCCTCCTCCGCCAGCGCGAGGAAGTGCTCGGCATAGCGGCGGCGGAGGTCGCCTGCCTCTCCCGACGCGGCGAGTCGCTCGACCGCGAACTCGCGAATCGTCTCCAGCATCCAGAAGCGATCCCCGGTGCGACGGACGAGGCTCTTGTCGACGAGTGACCGCAACGTATCGAGATCTGCCTCGGCAACCTGCTCGGCGGCCGCGAGCGTGGCTCCGCCGGCGAAGACGGCCAGCCGGGCGAAGAGCCGCTGCTCAGCGGGGGTCAGCAGGTCGTGGCTCCACTCGATCGTGGCCCGGAGCGTCTGCTGGCGGGGATCCGCGTCCCGTCCGCCCCTGAGCAGGTCAAGGCGTCCGGATAGCCGCTCGAGGATCTGGGCCGGGGTCAGGACACTCGCCCGGGCGGCGGCCAGCTCGAGGGCAAGCGGGAGGTTATCGAGGGCGCGGCACAGCCGGCGGACCGTGTCGTCGGCCTCCATCCGAGCCCGCTCGCAGAACAGGTCCACCGCCTCGGGGTCGGCCAGGGGGACGACCGGGTACTCGACCTCGCCCCGGACCCGGAGGCGCTCGCGGCTGGTGACCAGGAGGCGGAGGTTCGGGCAGCTCTCGACGAGATCCGCCAGGTCCGGGGCGGCGGCGATGACCTGCTCGAGGTTGTCGACCAGGAGGAGCATCTCTCGCTCACCGATGTGGTCGGCCAGGCCATCCTTCGCGCCCAGGGTCTGGCCGATCGTCTCGCTCACCAGGGCCGGGTCGCGCACGGGCGCCAGGCCGACCCAGAACACGCCGGCCTTGAACTCCGGAACCAGGGACGCCGCGGCCTCGATCGCCAGGCGCGTCTTCCCCGAGCCGCCGGGCCCAGTGAGGGTCAGGAGGCGGGCACCGTCCTGGAGGAGGGTGGCTACCTCGGCGACCTCGGTCTCGCGCCCGATGAATGAGCTGGCTGGCCGCGGCAGGTTCGTGTTTGAGATCGTCCGCAACGGGGGGAAGCGCTCGTCGTCCAGTTGGTAGATGGAAACCGGCTCGGCGAAGTCCTTGAGCCGATGCTCCCCCAGGTCGCGCAGGCCATCGGTCCCGACGACAGCAGCCGTGGCGGCGGAGACCAGGACCTGCCCACCGTGGCCGCTGCCTGCGATCCGCGCCGCTCGGTGGACGTCGGCCCCGACATAACCCTCCGCGCCCACATGTGGGGTGCCGGTGTGGATCCCCATCCGGACCCGGATCGGCCCGGCCACGAGGGCCTCGCGGGCCTCCGCCGCGGCAGCCAGGGCGCCGTCAGCGGTCGGAAAGGCAACGAAGAACGCATCGCCCTGAGTGTCGACCTCCACCCCGCCATGAGCGGCCACCGCCTCACGGACGATCCGCCGATGTTCGGCCAGCGCAGAGGCATATCCCTCGGGCCCCAGCTCGTCCAGAAGCTCGGTCGAGCCTTCGACATCGGTGAACAGGAACGTGACGGTGCCGGTTGGAATATCAGTGCGCATCGCCGTCCGCGGCCCTGTCCGGGCCCAGCACCTCTTCGAGCACGGAGGCGAACGGCACATCTCGCCCAGAGCGCTCTGCTTCTTCGACGTCTGCGGCCGTCAGGTGTGCCCGCGCACCGCCGATATGCCGGTCTTGGAGTTCATCCCAGAACAGGCTCGTGCCCGTCGTCCCGAGCTCGGCTTTCCGGGCGTTCGCGGCCGCTGCCAGCCGAACAGCGCGCCTGTGGTCGGCCTGGGCAGCAACGGACATGGCGACACCCATGAGCTCCTCTGCGCACATGTGCAGCAGACCCCACTCAACGGCGTCGGCGAGCGCCCGGCGGTACCGGACCTCCGCTTCCGGATAGTCGCCGCCGATAAGCGCGCAGTCGGCGAAGTAATGCAGCCCCGAGTGAGCCCTTCGCCGTGCGCCGAAGCGAGTCCCAATCTCATGCAGCTGCGTCGCCATCGGCTCGGCGCGCTCGATATCGCCCGAGGCCACGAGCAGCTGGCACAGCCCGGACAGTGACTCGGCGATGTCGAGCTCGGGCGCGCCCGCCCGTTCCCGGAGCACCAGGCTCTGCTCAAAGGCCATCCGAGCTGCCTCCAGGTCCCCCAGAGCGATCTGGCAGTAACCCACCATATCCAGGGCCCTCGCCTCCGCGGGTCCACCGCCGCCCACGTCGCGCCACAGCTCGAGAGCCTCGTCTAGGTACCCGAGTGCCTCACGATCCTCCCCAACCAGCCCAACGACAGAGCCGAGCTCGGCGAGGGCGCGTGCCCGAACATTGTCGCGAGCGGGATATCCGGCCAGCGCGGCGATCAGCTGCTCTCGGGCCTCGAGCCCGTGACCCCGCAGCAGCCAATACTCGGCGACCGCCGCGGCGAGCTGCGCCGCAGCTTGCGGGCGAGCCTCGCCTGCCCAGCCGATGGCTGCCCGGATGTTGTCGTGCTCGGGGTCCATGACGGGGAACCGGTCGGACGATCCCGCGAGGTGCTCGTATGCCCGTTCGGCCAGGGCCAGGTAGAAGTCCAGGTGTCGCTCGCGAACCGTCGTCGCATCCGCGAGCTCCTGGAACCGCTCGTCAGCGTACTCTCGAATGGTCTCGAGCATCCAGAACCGACCCTCGGTGTATCGGACGAGGCTCTTGTCAACGAGGGATTGCAGGGTGTCGAGATCGGCTTGAACGACGGCCTCGGCCGCCTGGAGGGTGCAACCCCCGGCGAAGACGGCGACTCGCGCAAAGAGCCCCCGCTCCCCGGAGGTCAGCAGCTCGTAGGACCACTCGATCGCGGCTCGCAGCGTGCGCTGACGCTCCGGGATATCTCGCGCTCCGCCGGTCAGCAGGGGAAGTCTTCGATCGATCCGCTCCAGAATCTGGCCAGCGCTGAGCGATTTCACGCGCGCCGCAGCCAGCTCGATGGCCAGGGGAAGATCGTCCAGGCGGCGGCAGATCTCCGACACCGCCCCATTACGGGTGAAGTCCGGTTGAACAGCCTGCGCCCGGGCCATGAAGAGCGCGATTCCCTCCTCATGCGCCAGGGTTGGCACGGCGTACTCCTGCTCGCCACCAATGTGGAGGGGCTCGCGGCTGGTGACGAGCACCTTCAGGCCTGGACAGGACGTCAGCAGCGCCGCCAGGTCGGGCGAGGCGGCGACCACCTGCTCGAAGTTGTCGAGGAGCATCAGCAGGCGCCTGTCGCCGATGAAGTCGGCCAGGCCGTCCTCCGCGCCGAGCGCCTGGCTGGCGGTGGGTAGCACCAGCGCCGGATCGCGTAAGGGCGCCAACGACACCCAGTAGACGCCGTCGGGGTAGTCGTCGCTTGCCTGCGCGGCGGCCTGCATAGCCAGGCGGGTCTTACCCGTCCCGCCGGCACCGGTGAGCGTCAGCAGGCGCACATCGGGGCGGGAAAGTAGCCCACCCACCTCGGCCAGCTCTTGGGCCCTGCCCAGAAACGCTGTCGCGGGAGTGGGCAGGTTGGTCCGGTACAGGCTCCTGAGCGGCGGAAACGCGCCCTCCCCAACCTGGTAGATCCGCTCAGGGGCCAAGAGGTCCTTGAGCCGATGGGGGCCGAGATCGTGCAACTCTTCTTCGAGCAGCGACGCGGTAGATGCGGACACCAGCACTTGGCCACCGTGTCCCGCGGCAGCGATCCGCGCCGCCCGGTGCACGTCCTCGCCAACGTAGCCCTCCGCGGACAGGATCGGTGTCCCGGTATGCAGGCCGATGCGCACGCGAATCGGTCCGTCGGCGAGCGCCTCGGTCATCGCCGCGGCTGCGGCGAGGGCTCCCGGCGCGGTGGGGAATGCGACGAAGAACGCATCGCCCTGGGTGTCGACCTCCACCCCGCCGTGGGCGGCGACGGCGTCGCGGATGACCTGCCGATGCGTGGCGAGAGCGGTGGCATACCGCTCCGGACCCAGCTCGTGGAGGAGCTTGGTTGAGCCCTCGACGTCGGTGAACAGGAACGTGACCGTGCCGCTCGGAAGATCAGCGCGCATCGACTGGCTCGCTACGCCGCCTCGCCGGCGGTCACGGCGGTCAGCGCCCGAAGGGCGGTCTCAACCGGGTCACGGCCCCGGACCAGCGGGATGCGGACCTGGTTCGAGCCAGCGACGGGACGGAATCCGGCGAGGGCCAACGCACGGGTCACCACCGCACGATCGTAGCGCCGCCACTTCAGCGTCAGCCGGCCCTCGTCCACGCGGACCTCGGACACGCCGGCCGCCTCGGCGGCCCTGCGCACGGAGACCGCCCGGAAGAGGCCCTCCACCTCGGGGGGGATCGGTCCGAATCGGTCCAGCAGATGGGCGCGCAGCGCATCGGCATCGGCATCGGTCTTGACCTGGGCAAACCGCCGATACACCTCCAGCTTGGCTCCCGCGGCGCCCACGTAGGCATCCGGCAGGAAGGCGGACCCGGGCAGCTCCAGGCGAACGGCAGCCGGTTCCGGCGGCCGGATCCGACCCCGGCGCAGGTCGACTGCCTCCGCCAGCATCTGGGTGTACAGCTCGAACCCGACAGCCGCCATCCATCCCGATTGCTCGGGACCCAGGATGTTGCCCGCCCCGCGGATCTCGAGGTCGCTCAGCGCGATCTGGTACCCCGCCCCCAGGTCCGAGGCGCTGAAGATGGCGTGCAGGCGACGCCGCGCCACCGGCGACAGCGGATTCCCGCGCCGGTGGAGCAGGTACGCGTAGGCCCGCCGGTCGGATCGGCCAACCCGGCCGCGGAGCTGGTACAGCTGCGCCAGCCCGAACGTGTCGGCCCGGGCGATGAGCATGGTGTTGGCGTTCGGGATGTCGAGGCCGGACTCGATGATGGTGGTGCACACCAGGACATCGAACTGGCCCGCGTCGAAGTCGAGCATGACCCGCTCCAGCATGCCCTCCGGCATCTGGCCATGACCGATGGCCACCCGGGCGCGCGGGACGAGGCGGCGCACCCGGGCGGCGGCCGCCTCGATGGTCTCGACCCGGTTGTGGACGTAGAACACCTGCCCGCCGCGGTCGATCTCGCGCAGGATGGCGTCCCGCAGCAGCCCGTCGTCGTCCTCCGCGATGCGGGTCAGGATCGGCAGGCGGGCCTCGGGCGCGGTCTCGATGACGGACATGTCGCGGATGCCCACCAGGCTCAGATGCAGGGTGCGCGGGATGGGCGTGGCGGACAGGGTCAGCACGTCCACCTCGCGCCGGAGCTGCTTGATCTTCTCCTTCTGCGCCACCCCGAAGCGCTGCTCCTCGTCCACCACCAGCAGCCCCAGATCGGCGAAGCTGATGTCCCTGCTCAGGAGCCGATGGGTACCGATGACCACGTCCACGGTGCCGGCCGCCAGCTCGGACACGACGCGCTGCTGGTCTGTCTTGCTGACGAAGCGGCTGAGCACCTCCACTTTCAGGGGGAATACGGCGAGGCGGCGCCGGAAGGTGAGCAGGTGCTGCTGCGCGAGCACGGTGGTGGGGACCAGCACGGCCGCTTGACGCCCGGCTTCCACGACCCGGAAGGCGGCCCGCAACGCGACCTCGGTCTTGCCGTACCCCACGTCCCCCGCCACCAGGCGGTCCATCGGTCGGCGGCGTCCCATGTCGGCCGCGACCTCTTCGATGGTCCGCTCCTGGTCGGGTGTCTCGGTATAGGGGAAGGACTCCTCCAGCTCGCGCTGCCAGGTCGAGTCGGCGGGGTACGAGAATCCCTCGGCCTGCTCACGGGCGGCGTACAGCTCCAGCAGGTCATCGGCCAGGTCCATGACCGCCTGGCGGACGCGGCGCTTGGTGGCCGCCCACTCGCGGCCGCCGAGCTTGCTCAGGGCCGGCGCGGGGGAGCCGGAGTAGCGGGTGATACGGCCCACCTGGTCGGCGGGGAGGAAGATCTTGTCGTCCCCGGCGAAGTCCAGCTGGAGGTACTCGCGGACGGTGTCGAGAAGCGCCCGCTGGGCCATGCCGGCATAGCGGGCGATGCCGTGGTCGACATGGACGACCAGCTCGCCGGGCTCGAGCTGACCCAGCAGGTCACGGGTGACGACGCGCTTGCTGGCGAAGAGGCGCCGGACACGGGTGGCCCCGAACAGCTCCCGGTCGGAGAGCAGCACCAGGTTCGACGGGCGGTGGACGAAGCCGGCGGCGGTCGAGCCGTGAACGAGTGTGAGGCTCCCCGGAGGAGGCGGCTCGCTCAGGCTGTCGACCGGACCGATGCCGCCGGGCGCCTCGCCCAGCAGTTCCGCCAGGCGGCTGGCCTGGTCGGTTGCCACCACGAGTCGGTGGGCACGGGTGGCCAGCTCCCGCAGCCGCGCCCCGATTTCGTCGGCACCTCCCGGCAGAGGGGGCGCCGGCCCAAAGCCCGCTTCGTCGCCCGCACCCTCTTCCAGCCGTTCGGCAGACCGGTCCAGCAGGACCTTGAGCGTGCCATGGGCGCTGTACGGAAGCTGCCAGTGCGCGGGCAGCTCCTCGCTCGCGACCAGCTGGGCGCGGCGTTCGACCGCCCACTGGTCCGCCTCGGCGGCTCGAGCCCGGAGCTGATCGACATCGGCCAGCACCAGGTGGGTGTCCGATGGCAGATGCTCGGCGGTTGGCCCGGCGGTGAGGTGGGTGATCCAGGTCTCGGCCGCTTCCCCCAGGTCACCGGCCTCGAGCCGGGCGAGGTCGGCCTGGAGGGTCGGGCCAAGGTCCGCCAGGTCGCCAACTTGGGCTGTCAGGTCCGCCCGGAGCTCGTTCGGCTCGGGGATCGCGAACTCGCCGGCGGGCAGCAGGAGGATCTCCTTGCGCCGCGCCCGGCTGGCCTGGGTGGTGGGCTCGAAGACGCGAATGGCGTCGATCTCGTCACCGAACTGCTCGATCCGGATGGGGTCCGGCTGACCGGGTGGCCACAGGTCGACGATGCCGCCGCGGATCGCCAGCTCGCCGATTCCCGTCACCTCGGGAGTGGGATCGTAGCCGGCGGCCACCAGCCCGCTGACCAGCTCCCGCTGGGGCAGCGAATCGCCCACCCGCAGCCGGCGCCGCGCGGCCTGCAGCCGCTCGACGGAAAGCGTCCGCTGCCACAGCGCTGCCAGCGGCGCGACCACGACCAGGGTCTTGTCCGGCTCCGCCAGGCGGGCCAGCACCTCCAGCCGCGCGGCGGATTCGTCGCGCTCGGGGAGGGCCCGCTCCAGCGGTAGCGCGCCACGCTCCGGAAGCACCGCCACCCTGTCCTCGTCCAGCCAGGCACCAAGGTCATCGGCCAGGCGATGGGCCTGCTCGTCGGTCTCGACCACGATCACCAGCGGGACGCGCGGCGGCAATGACCGCCTACGAGCCGCGAGATGTGCGCCGCGCGCGGCGGCCGGGACGCGGAAGGTTCCCGGGGTGGGCGGCGGATCTCCCAACAGCTCGAGCAGCGGCCCCAGCCGCGGGCCGCGGGTCACGGGCCGGCGGGCGGCTCGGCCAGGTCCAGGCCGTTGAACGCGTTCATCGTCGACTCGGTGCCCTCGGCCAGCCATTGCTCCACCGCATCTGCCGCGGTGGCAATCGCCTCATCGGCCAGGCCCTCCTCCCCACGGCTGAACGTGGACAGCACGTGGTCGACGGTCTCGCCGCCCCTTCCGATTCCCACCCGTAACCGCGCGAACTGATCGGTTCCCAGCGACTCGATGACGTCGCGCAGCCCGTTATGACCTCCCGCCGAGCCACCACGGCGCAGCCGGATCTTGCCCAGCGGCAGGTCGACGTCATCGGCCACCACCAAAAGGTCGCCCTCCGGATCGGCGTTGACGTTGCGGATGGCGGCGCGCAGCGGCGCGCCGGATCGGTTCATGAAGCGCAACGGCTTGACCAGGAGCACTCGGCCCACTGGTTCGTCGCGGACAACCTCGACCGTGGCCGCCCCATCGCGGGCGCGGCCCTTGCTGATCCCCCATCGATCGGCAAGCAGATCCACGACCCGATACCCGACGTTGTGCCGCGTGAACCGGTACCGATCACCGGGATTGCCGAGCCCGCACACGACCTTCATGGCCTGACCGATGGTAGCCGTCCGCTGCGGACCCGCCCGGGTAGCATCGGCGCATGGGTCGGGAGCGGGTCGTGGTCATCGGCGGCGGGATCGTGGGCTGTACCGCGGCTGCCCTCCTGGCCGAATCCGGCCGGTCGGTCACGCTGGTGGAGGCCACGGCGATCGGTGCTGGAGCGTCCGGTCGCAACTCCGGTGCGGTTCAGCATCCCTTCGACCCGGCGCTCCTGCCGCTGCACCTCGAGACCCTGGCCATGTACCGCGAGCTGGCCGCATCCGAGCTCGGTTTCTCGATCCCATCCGAACCTGCTGGCATCCTCCTCCTGACCGATGACGCCGATGCCGCCCGATCCCGGGCGGCCGAGCTGGGTGCCGCCTTCCCCGAGCTGAACGCCGAGGTGCTCGATCCGGACGCGGTGGCCGCTGCCGAACCGGCCCTCTCGCCCGGCTGGTCGGCCGTGCGGCTGGCCACCGGCTTCCCGGTGACGCCGGATGGCGCCACCCGCGCCATGGCGGCGCGCGCGGTCCGGGCCGGCGTCACGCTGAGGATTGGCCTGGCCGCGCGGCCCTGGGTCGATGACGGCCACGTCCGGGGCGTGGCGTTCGACGACGGCGAGCAACTATCAGCCGGGCAGGTTCTGGTGGCCGGCGGCCCGTGGACGCCCGAGATCCTCGGTCAGGACCCGCCCTGGCCGGGCATCACCCGAACCTGGGGCGTGACGGTCCAGCTCGATCTCGCCAGCCCGCCTCGCCACGTACTCGAGGAGGGCGTGGTCCACACCGTCAACGTCGCCAGCGGCCTGGAGTGCAGCCTCTTCAGCCTGGTCCCCGTGGGTGGCGTGGCGACCGTGGGCTCCACCTTCGTCGCCGCAGAACCGGATCCGGACATGCTCGCCCCGGCGCTGGTCCATCGCGGGAGCGCGTTCGTGCCGGCGCTGGCGGACGCCCCCATCATCGGGGTCCGGCTCTGCGCCCGACCCCAGTCGGCCGATGGACACCCGTTCATCGGTCCGGTGCCGGACACGGAAGGCCTCTTCATGTGCGCGGGCCACGGACCGTGGGGAATGTCCACCGGCCCGGGCAGCGCCGCGCTGGTTGTCGACCTGATGCTGGCCCGCGCGGACCGGATCCCCGCCGCGCTGCGTTCGGATCGGGCGCTGGGACTGGCCTAGAAGCTTGCCCCCACCGCGTGGCCGGCGCGGTCGAACAGGGAGCCGGGCTTCCAGCTCACTCCCCGGAAATGGCGATGCAGGACGGTCAGCACGCGGTGCTCGAGGTCGCGCATGGCCGCTTCGCCGTCGGGATCGTCATGCTCATGACCGATGAGGTGCAGCGTGCCGTGGATGACCAGCAGCGCCACCTCCTCGGGCACGCTCCAGTCCCCCTCGGCGGCCTGGCGGACCGCCTGGTCGAGGTCGATGACCACGTCCCCCAGGACCAGCGGGCTGCGGGCGCCTGGCTCGCCCCCTGGCGGCCCGTCCGGCTGTCCGTCGTCGTCGGCGAGGTGGGAGTGTCCGTTCTCGACCGTCCATTCGTGGAGGGGAAACGACAGGACGTCGGTGGGCCCACGCTCGCTCATGTGGTCGAAGTTGAGGCGCGTCATCTCGGCGTCGCTGCACAGGGTCACCTCCACCTCGGCGGGGCGGGAGCCCAGCGCGGCGCGAATGGTCTCGACGGCGGCCGCGGTGACGATCTCCAGGGCCGTGTCCACCCCCAACGGCTCGACGGCTTCGGCCAGGCGATTGCGGCCGACCTTGTCGTGGAGGGTGACCCCGGGTTCCATCCGACCATCCTAGGCCAGGGGAGCGGCTCGCTCAAGGATGAGCGGCTGCCCCAGTCAGGGTCAGGCGCTGCGCGAGTCTCGCTCGATGGGCAGGACGTTCTCCGGATACGCGATCCGCTGGTGGTACATCCCCGCCAGCTGCTCGACGAACGAGCCGCGGATGCGATCGATGTCGCGCAGGGTGAGGTTGCTGTCATCGAGCTGGCCGTCGGCCAGGCGGCTGTTCACGATCCGATCCACCATCTCCCGGATCTCGGCGTCGTCCTTCTGGGGCAGCGACCGCACCGAGGCCTCCACCCCATCGGCCAGCATGACGATGGCCGCTTCGCGGCTTTGCGGCTTGGGGCCCGGGTATCGGTAGCGGTCGGTATCGGCCTCCTCGCTCGCCTCGAGGGCCTTGCCGAGAAATGAGCCCATCACCGCCGTCCCGTGGTGCTGCGGGATGAATCCCGCGACCGCGGGCGGGAGGCGGTACTGCTGGGCGAGCTCGACCCCGTCGCGCACGTGGGCGGCGATGATGCGCGCGCTCGTCTCCGGGTCCAGGTCGTCGTGGATGTTCGGGCCGCCGGCCTGGTTCTCGATAAACGCCAGCGGGTTCTTCATCTTCCCAATGTCGTGGTAGTACGCCGCCACGCGGGCCAGAAGCGGGTCAGCGCCGATGGTCTCGGCCGCTCGCTCGGCGAGGTTGCCGACCATGACCGAGTGGTGATACGTGCCGGGGGTCTCGAGCAGCAGGCGCCGCAGGAGCCGGTTGGATGGGTTCGCCAGCTCGAGCATCTGGAACACGGTCAGGATCCCGAACAGGTTGCCCAGTACGGCGAAGGCCCCCACCGCCAGCACCACCGACAGCGCCGCATTGAACATCGCGGCGGCAGCCAGCTGGGCGACTCCAGTCGCATCCAGCCCCTCGAGGAAGCTGAATGCGACAACCACCGTGACATTGACCAGGGCCAGCACCAGCCCGGCGCGTACGAACGCGTTCAGGCGCTCGGCCTGGAGGATGATGACCAGTGACGCGAACCCGCCCGCCGCGGTGTACACGACCGGGCCCAGGTCCGACGAGTTGGTCAGACCGGCCACCACCGCCAGTCCCATGGCCATGGCCCCGCCCGCCGCTCCGCCCAGCAGCAGGCCGGTCAGCATGACGGCCGCGGATGTGGGGACGAGGTATGCGGCGATGGACCGATCGCCCGCCAGACGCAAGACCACGGAGCTGGCGAACAGGATGAGCAGGAACAGGATCAGGCTGCGGGGCCGATGCCATACAGCGGGCTGGAATCGCCACAGAAAGCCAACCACCAGGAAGGCGAGGAGGGCGGCCAGCAGGGCGTTCCCCGCCAGTGGCCGGAGGTCGCCGGCCGGCTCGGTGAGGCCCAGCTCGGTCAGCTTCTCGTAGTCGAGGGTGCTGATCAGGTCGCCGGCTCGGACCACGGCCTGGTTGCGCTGGACGATCACGTTGACCGGATCCACGGTTGCACGGGCCGCTTCACGAGCGGCGGCCGTTTCCTCCGGGCTCAGCGCCAGGTTGCCGGAGATGTGGGCCGCGGCCAGGTCGCCGGCCAGCTCCCGCTCGTCCGGGGCGAGATCCACACTGACCGCCTCGCGGGCCGTCTGCCGCGCCTCGGCCAAGGCGTCCTCGCGCAGTTGCCCCGCCTGCGCCTGGTCCAGGACCCGGCGCCCCTCAGCCGCGATGGCCGTCCAGCGCGGCGTGGGCAGGCTGGCCAGGAGTGCCACCTGCGAAGGTCGCAGCGAAGGCGCGGCGGCGCGGAGCTGGGTCTGCACGTCGGCCGGCGAGAGGGTCCCGGCGTCACGCTCGGTCAGGACGGACTGGATGCCAGCCACCTCCGCGTCGTAGCTGGCCAGCTGCCGAGCGCGGATCTCGGCCTGCGGACCGATCTCGACGTACACCGGCGCCACGGCCGCTTCGGCCGCGTCCCGGGCGGCTTCGGTTTCGGATTCCGAGACAAACGTGACGCTGCGGGGCGCCACGATGTCCTTGTCCGCGACGTCCCCCACCTGCAGAGACACGCTGGCGCCCACCAGGTCCACGGCCAGGATGGCGAACAGGGCCACGCCGACCAGAACCATGACCGCCACCAGGCGCGTCACGGTGGCACCGGTCACGGTGCGATCGCGAGGGGCGAGGGTCCGGGTGATGAACATGTGGGAGCGGGATCCTACTCCGCAGATCCCTCAGACAACAGCCGGCGAACCAGGTCGCTGACCGCCTTCCCATCCGCGCGACCCTTCGTCTGCGGCACGAGGGCGCCCATCACCCGACCCATGTCCGCCGGGCCCTTAGCACCACTGGAAGCCACTGCCTCCCGTGCCAGGCGCTCGAGCTCGGCATCGGTCAGGGGCTCGGGAAGGTACTCGCGCAGGATCGCCATCTCGGCCTCCTCCGCCTGGGCCAGCTCGGGGCGACCGCCCTGGCGGTACAGCTCGATGCTCTCGCGCCGCTGCTTGACCTGGCGGTCGAGGACCTCGACCACCTCGGCATCGGTCAGCTCATGGCCAAGCTCGATCTGGCGGTTGTGCGCCGCCGCCATCGCCATCCGGAGGGTGGACACCCGAACCGCGTCGCCCGCCTTCATGGCGGCGCGCATGGCGGATTCGATATCGGTCTGGAGGCTCATCGGCGGGTGCTCTGGAGAGACAGCTCGGGATCGGTCTGGATGGACCGATCCCGCTTCAGACGCTGGCTAGACGCGCGGGCCCTTGCGCTTCTTGGATTCCTTGCGCTTGCGCTTCACGCTGGGCTTCTCGTAGTGCTCGCGGCGCCGGGCCTCGGCCAGGATGCCGGACTGCTGAATCTTCTTGTTGAATCGACGCAGCGCGCTCTCGAACGACTCGTTCTCGCCCACGCGGACTTCCGCCAAGCGTCTCGCCTCCTCTCGGCCGTGATTCGCGCCTCGGCGGCGGTGCCGCCTGGCGCACGGGCCCGCGGAGTCTATCAGACCGCGTCTCGGACCACGATTGGTGGCCTTCGACCGCCCTGGACACCGAACCGCGACGCGCCGTTGCCAGGTACTGAGTAACGGGAGGCTCCCAGCGATCGGCCAGAACGCTCATTTGGCCGGAGGGGTGAACTCGGGTAGCCTGCCCAACCAGTCCCATGCGGTAATCCATGGAGGAGAGGATCGTGGAACATCGAAACATGGCGGGTGTGCTCGTCGGGTTGGTCGTGCTCGTGGCGGCCTGTAGCCCCTCGGCGAGCCCCACCGGCGGCGGCGAAAGCGCGGCGCCGAGCGAGGCGGCCGCCAGCGCGGCGCCGAGCGAGGCGGCCAGCGCGCCACCCGCATCCGGCGTGACCCTGACCATCGTCCAGACCTCGGCCGGAGAGACACTCGCCGGCGAGAACGGACTGACCCTGTACGTCCAGATCGAAGAGGCGGATGGCAATATCGTCTGCGTCGATGACTGCCTGACGAACTGGCCCCCGCTGACCGGGACGGTCGACGCCGGTGAGGCGGACGCTGGGATGCTCGGCACCGTGACCCGGCCCGATGGCACCGAGCAGGTGACCTACAACGGGTACCCCCTGTACTACTTCGCCGGCGACTCGGCCGAAGGCGACGCCAACGGCCAGGGAATCGGTGGTGTCTGGTTCATCGCCAGCCCGAGCGGAGAGTTCGGACCCGCCTGAGGCAGCGGATCTAATCCTCGCTTCAGTTCTCAGGGGCGCGCCACTCGCTGCGCGGAATACCTCAAACCGACTCGTGGCCTGCCGCCGTCTGGACTTGACCGATGGCCGGGCGCCCCCTGGTCATCAGCGCCACTAACGCGCCGCCGATCACGTACCCACTTCCCTGGACCACGAGCAGCAGAACGACGGGTAGCACCTCACCCAGGAAACCGGCCAGGATCGCGCCAATGAGTGAGCCGATGCCTGCCAGCGCGCCGATGGCGCCGATGACCCGCCCGCGATGGCGGTCCTCGGCCTGCGACTGCTGGAGGGTCGTGCTTCCTGCCCCCATGGCAGCCCCAGGGACGCCCACGATGACCATCCCCACCAGGGCCGGCGCCAATACCGGGTAGACGAGGGGATAGGTGAACAGGACGAGGTCGATGGCTCCGAAGGTGAGGGCGCCCAGGATCAGCAGCCGCAGCGGGTTGACGCGCGCTCCGAAGCGACCGATGATCAGCGCTCCCGCCAGGCCGCCGATGGCCTGGGTCGAGAGCAGGGCACCGTAGCCGGCGCTGTCCGAGTGCAGCGCGTCGGTCACCCACGGAACGAACAGCGTAGCGGTCAGCCCCTCGCCCACGCTGGTGATGGCGAAGAACACGAGCAGTGCTCGGAGCACGGGCTCGTGCCACGTGACGCGCAGCCCCTCGCGCCACTCCCCGATGAGGCGGTGCCAGGCCGAAACGGTCTCTTCCTCTAGCGACGGGTGCGGCGGCCGGGGTGGCGCTACGTACCGAATGGCCGCGATGAGGCCGGCCGCCACCAGGAACGAAACGACGTCCACGATCGCCACGGCGATCAGCCCGCCCGCCGCCACGACCACGCCGCCGATCAATGGACCGATCAGCCGCGCCAGGTGGCGATTGACGCCACTCAGCGCATTGGCCGGCACGAGCTGCTCCGGGCCTCCTTCGAGGAGGTTGGGCAGCAGGGCAACCTCGGCCGGGGTGAAGAGCTGCTCCAGCGTGCTCTCCACGATCAGGACCACGTAGACCAGC
>JBIOTW010000026.1:0-37014 GCA_044866355.1 Candidatus Limnocylindria bacterium
CGTTCCCTCGTAGACCACCGTGGCGCCATCGACGTCGACGGCCTGACCACGCCGGTATGGCGGACCAGCCTGGTCCGGGTCAACGATGGGCGGATAGACAAATCTTGAAGGCATGTCGAGTGGACGAAGAAGAGAAGGCTCGGGAGAGGAACCTTGCCCCGGCCCAGTCTGCGCCGAAGAGCAGGCCGCTGTAGTGGCCATCAGAGCAAGGGCGAGCAATCTCCGCGCATGCGCGGCGTCCATAACGGGCTAAGGATGCCACCACGTGACGAGGCCCCCGGCGGACCGGGGGCCTCGTTTTCCGAGTCGATCAGGTCCTCACGGCCCGGCGATGCGCGTGATTGCCACCGGCACGCGCAGTGCAGTGGGTGCCGAGGTCGGGCCCAGAAGGATGTCACCGTAATACGTCTCGCCGACCGTCATGGTCTTCGCGAAGTCCACGGTCAAGGTCACCGTGGTGCCCGCCGGAACCGTTCCGGCCGGAATGCCCGTAACGGTCAGGTCGGTTCCCTGGACCACGTCAACGGTGAGGTCGAACGTCGTCGGTCCGGAGATCGACCAGCCCTGGGCCCAGACCTGGTAGTTGCCGTCGGCCGGCCGGACCAGCTCGATGAACTCGTCCGCGGTTGGCGTGGTCGACGACGCGACGATCTCGTTGTTCGTGAAGTTCCCATCACCGTTCGCGTCGAAGACGACGAACAGATCGATGTCGGTCCCACCTGACGTCAGTTCGGTCGCGAAGGTGGCCGTGGACGAATGCGAAATGGTCACGTCCTTCTTGACCGAAGCCGAACTCGGATCGTTCGGGTCATCCTGCACCGCCACCTCGGCGGTTACCGATGGCTGGCTCAGACCAAAGCCCTCCGCCGCCAGGCCGTCGAGTTCGACGGTGGCCGTGAAGTCGATGGTGAAGCTGCCGTCGTCAGCAGGGCTGTCGATTTCGACCGAGCTGGGATCAAGGGTCGCTGTCCCGACGTTCACTTCGAACGGGGTGTGGAACTGCCCGCCGTCGAAGAGCACCTGGTGCAGGACGGCGGCGTGCAGCCCCTCCTGCGCGGTCGCGGCCACGAGATCCTCACCTCCGCCGGTCGCGGTGTCGAAGGTCCAGATGCCAGCGCCGACGTTCGTGTTCGGGCTGCCGCCCACGGTGTCGAGCACATACGGCGCTCCAAACAGGCAGTTGCCGCAGAAGACCTGCCCTTCTGGGTCGGCGCTCGGCCCGAAGATCAGGGTGTCGATGTCAGTGGGCGGTGCCGCGTCGTTCCATTCGGTGTTGACGAGGAACAGGGTGCCCTCAGGCACTTCGGCATCAACATCGAAGTAGAAGAATCGCCAGTCGCCTGACTCGGCCCGCCACGTCCAGTCCGTGGCTCCAAAAACCGCGCCGTTGTTGTAGAGCAGGTCGTCCTGCGTAGCGGCCACGTCCGCTCCGCCGAAGCTGACCAAAGGCAGGTTGCCGTCTATGTCGGCCTCAAGGGTCGGCGCGACTGTGATCAAAACCGGAACGACGATGTCCTGGTCACCATTGGTGAGCACGATGGCGCCGTCGTACATGCCGTATGGAGCGTCGGCCGGCACATTCACGTTGGCCGTGAACGAGCCCGACGCGCTGGCCGGGGTCGTGACCCACGTCCAGTCGCTGTTCTCGTAGAAGTCGATCTGGAAGTTGAGGGTCGTGGTCTGCATCGCGGCCGTCCGCAGGAAGTGCTGCAGGCCGATGAAGGTGCCGTCCGCCATTCGGTCGTACGGGTCACGCACGAAGCTTTGCAGCGTGTTCGCGCCCGCGCGGTGATACATGTAGCGGATGTACTCGCCCTGGTCCATTTCGGACGCGGCGAAGTTGATGTCCACGAAGTTGTCGATGTTCGAGCTCGTTCCGAGGGTGTTGTGGTCAACGGCCCCATCGTGGTCGAGGTCGGTCCAGAGGTTGCCGTCCCCATTCACATCGGTCCACGAGTAGGTGAGCATCCTGAACTCGTTGTTCGCGCTGTAGTTCAGGCCCAGGTCGTACTGGCTCAGCGGGAAGTTCATGCGGACCACCATGAGGTCCGCATTGGGATGCGCCGCGACCGTGTCGCTGATG
The DNA here is from genome assembly GCA_044866355.1 of Candidatus Limnocylindria bacterium. GTDB lineage: Bacteria > Chloroflexota > Limnocylindria > QHBO01 > QHBO01 > DASTEQ01. Next base: position 2,084 of record JBIOTW010000026.1, read on the forward strand.
TCGATCAAGTAGTCGGGCGCGTTGAAGTTGTACGTACTCTCCTTGTTCACCCTGCTCGTCGTGAAGGTGAACGACTCGGTCCCGGTACGCGTCATGTACCGGTCGCTGATGTCGTATGTCCCCGCGCCATCAATGGTGAACAGCTGGCTGTCGGAGCCTCCCGGGGCGATGACATGGGCAAACACGTCCCACTCGGTGCCCCGGTAGTCGCCGACGCGCCACTCTGATGGAGCAACGGAGGCACCGCCGGCACCGGCGGCGACCTCGACGGCCGCTCCGGCATCGACTGAACCAGCGCCCTGGATCCAGGAGTCGTAGCCGAGGTCCTCGGCGCTTGACTTGAGGATTTCCTTGGCGGCGAACGCAAATCCGGCGGGAAGAGCGTTTCCGTTCACGTCGGTCCATGCGTCATACACGAGGGCCGTGGCGCCCACGGCGACCGGCGTCGAGCGGCTGGTGCCGCCCCACGTCTCCCAGGCGAAGTTCCCGGACAGGACCGCGTTCAGGGTCAGGTCGCCGGCGGAGAAGGCTCCGTCGGCTACCACGTCAACTCCGGTCGCGCCCGTCGCGGCCGGTCCGCGGTTGGACCACACCATGACTTCGTCATCGACGACCTGGCTGATATTGCGAATCGAGTCCCAGCCGGTGCCGCCGAACTGGGTCGAGGCACCAACCGAGATCGCCACCGACGGGGATGGCGGTGTGGTGGTGCCGAAGCCCGGCGCGCCATTGCCAGTCGAGGAAACGAACGCTGTCCGCGCCCCGAAGGTTGCGTGAATGACATCGGCCTCTTGGCTCGCGGCGTCATAGCCGTCGTTATCGACATCGGAGGAACCGTACGAATTGGAGGTGATGTTGACCCCACGCAGGTTTGCTAGGAAGTAGCCGAACTGCGTTGAGAAGTCAAAGCTGAAGTAGATGTCGCCGAACGGCGCCAATCGGGAATCTGGCGCACCGCCGATGACGGCGCCCGGGTATCGGCCGCCGCCAGGGCATGGCTCCGCGCCGGCTACACCGGCCAGGTCGGCAAAGCACGGTGCCTTGCCGTTGATGACGCCCTGGCCGACGACGTTCGACGCGGTGAGGGTCCCATGGCCGCCGATTGCCGGGTCGTAGTCACCGGACCACGCCAGCAGGTCGCCAGAAGGTGGCGCTGGCGTGCCCGGGCCAAGGAATGAGGTCAGGCCGCCCGGGATGCGGGTCGTGGGATCGGAGATGTAGTAGAGCAGACCACCGGAGATATCGGTGTAGCCGTCGCCGTTCATGTCCCGGTAAGAGGCTGGCGAAGCCTTGGTGATCGGCTTCTCGTCGGCGAACTGGTAATCGTTGTCGAGGTCGACATAGACGGTCTCGAAGGCGCCGTTGTTGTCGGAGTCGATCACGATGAACGCCGGGCGCTCCGTGAAGAGCTGGAGTAGGTGGTCATCCGGGTGGCTGCCCATCTTCACCGTCCCCCCGGCGGCCCAAGCCTCCGGGAAGGTGTAGGCGTGGGTGTTGAACCCATCGGGCGCCGAGAAGTTCCGCGCCGGGCCGGTGCGTGTTGCAAAGTTGACGCGTAGCAGGTGGTTCTTCTTGTCCTGCGCGTTCTGGGTGAAGGTCGTGACAGCCTCTGTCCAGGTGTACCAGGTCAGGCCGTCCTCGACGAAGTCAGGGGCGAGAAGCCAGACCAGCGACCCATAGGGATCGAAGGCCATCGGCCACTCGGCCCAACCGCTGTCTCGGGTGGCTGTCTCCGTGAGGCCGGCCGGCCAGGTCCGCCAGGTTCCCAGCAGGTCTGGATGGCCGAAGTCGGTGCCACCATCGAGAACGCCGACCGTCACACCGGTGCCGGTGTATCCGGCGTTCCACGCCTCGGCGAAGTTATGCGTGTTCGCATCCAGCGCCGCCAGATCCTGAAGGTCTTCGAAGTTGGAGCCAAGCGGCGGCGGCGCCTCACTGTACGGAACTTCCTGCCGCCGAAGGGTGTTCATGAAGGACTGGAGGCTGGACACGCTGGGTCGCGCCGCGATCTCGGGATCCGGAATGCCCAGTGGCTGCCCGGACTGGCTGAGGTCGATCGGGCCAACGTGGACGACGCCAGCCACCCCCGCCAGCTTGGCCAGGAGGTAGGCCTTGACGTGCCCGACCAGCATGGCGATGTCGCCTCCATCGGCGACGAAGCCGCTGTCCATGATGTCGAGCGCCGCCGCAGGGTCGCCGGCAGTCGTCAGGTAGACAGCGACAAGGTCAGTGGAGCCAGCCTCGAGCTGGTCGCGCAGGCGCGGATGCAGCTTGGACTTGGCAGCGTCACTGGCCGTGGAGACACTGTCTGGCTTGCCTCGTCCGTCCGGAGGCCGCGCCGTCGCGGGCGCAGCCACAAAGACGGAGAAGATCAGAGCGGTGGTAACGAAGAGGGTGAACAACCGGAGCGAACGAGGCTTTGCGAGCACGCGCATTCTCCTCATACGGTCTTGGCCTCATCACATGGGTGCCCGATTCCGGGTCCGAGGCCGTGCCCAATCACCCTTGTTTTCCCTCGGCGGGCGACCGGCGGGGGGATGCTAGTCCGGTCTACCTAGGTCAGCAAGTCGGGGCCGGGCATATCCGGTGACGGCGATCAACGGATTGGGAGCCTCAGGGGAGGAAGGCGAGGATCTCCTCGAAGGCGTTCGGGTCGGTGGACGAGACGAAATACAGCACGTCGCCAGTCGCGTAGAGGGCCACCGGGGTCGCGAATTCGGGTGTGGTCTCAGAGACCTCCACCGACTTGCCGCCGATGGTCGCCGGGTTCCAGACCAGCCCCTGCTCCGCGCTGGTCTTGAAGGCCTCGATCAGCTCGTCGGCCGAAGCGCCCATCACCCGGAACGCGAACACGCTGGCCGTCTGGGTGCCGTCCGCGTTGGCGCCGAACGCAAACGCCACCGAGACGTCCTGCATGTCGGCACCGAGCGACTCGATGAAATCGGTGAACTGCGGGTCCTCCTCCCCCTCCACGAAGTCCGGGCCGCTCATCGAGAAGGCCTGCAGGGAGATGCCACCGGCTTCGGTCGGAAGTGTCGCCTCGAGGTCGGGCGCGCCCACGAAGGATGGAAGCGGTCCGTTGGACGTGGCCGCGTCCGACGGGGAGGGGCTGCTGGTCGGCGAGGCGGAGGCCTGGCAGGCGGCGAGGAGCAGCGCCGCCGCGGCGGCGCTCAGCACATGGCGCATTCGCATCGGTCTAGCGCCAGTGTATCGGTCTAGCGCAGGTACTCGCTGCGGGCGCGCTTGAGGAACCTGCCGTCGCCCTTGGCGCCCAGCCACCGGTCCCCGTCCACGATGACCTTGCCGCGGGACAGGACCACGTCGCTCCCACCCTGGACCTCGCGGCCCTCGTAGCAGGAGTAATCGACGTCCATGTGGTGGGTCTGGGCGCTGATCGTGCGGCGCCGGTTCGGGTCGTAGACGACCAGGTCGGCGTCGGCTCCCACCGCCACCGCGCCCTTCTGGGGAAGGCCGAACATCCGGGCCGGTGCGGTGGAGATGACCTCCACCCAACGGTTGGGCGTGAGATGACCGCCCACCACCCCGCCGTCGTGCAGCAGGTCGACCCGGTCCTCGACTCCGGGCAGGCCGTTGGGCACCTTGCGGAAGTCGCCGCGGCCCATCTCCTTCTGGCCGTGGAAGTCGAACGGGCAGTGGTCGGTGGACACGACCTGGAGGTCATCGTGGACCAGGCCCTTCCAGAGCTCGGGGCCGTGGTCGGCAGGGCGGAGTGGCGGCGAGCACACGAACTTCGCGCCCTCGAAGCCGTTGCCCATGTCGTCGAGGGTGAGGAAGAGGTATTGGGGGCACGTCTCGGCGAACGCCGGCAGCCCCTGGTCGCGGGCGCGACGCACCTCGTCCAGGGCGTGGCGCGCCGACAGGTGAACGATGTACACCGGTACGCCGGCCGTCTCCGCCAGCCGGATTACGCGGTTGGTGGCCTCGCCTTCCAGGACCGGCGAGCGGGAGACGCCGTGGTAGTACGGGTCGGTGTTGCCGGCGTCGGCATTCTGGGCAGCCACCACGTCGATGGCCAGCCCGTTCTCGGCGTGCATCATGATCAGCCCGCCGTTGCGCGCGGTCTGCTGCATGGCCCGGAAGATGGCCCCGTCGTCCGAGAAGAACACGCCGGGGTACGCGGTGAATAACTTGAAGGTGGTAACCCCCTCGTCCACCAGCTGGTCCATCTCGGTCAGGACCTCGTCGCGGACGTCGCTGATGATCATGTGGAACCCGTAGTCGATGGTCGCGTTGCCATCGGCCTTGGCGTGCCACGCATCCAGCCCCTCGCGGAGGCTCTTGCCCCGCGTCTGAACGGCGAAGTCGATGATCGTGGTCGTCCCCCCGAACGCTGCCGCCCGGGTCCCGGTTTCGAACGTGTCCTTGGCGAAGGTTCCGCCGAACGGAAGCTCCATGTGGGTGTGGACGTCAATGGCGCCCGGGATCACCCACTTGCCCCTGGCATCAATGGTCTTGTCGGCATCGGCTCCAGCGCCGGCCGCCAGGTCTTGACCGATGAGGGCAATCCGCTCGCCGTCGACCAGCACATCGGCCCGGGTGGTGGCATCCGCGTTGACGACGGTGCCGTTCGTGATGAGCGTTCGCATCGGCTCCTCCCGGGTGCGAGGTCGCGGATGTAATCGATCGGCGGGTGGGAGTCCCCATGGTACCGCCGGGCGGCGTGATTCGGCCGGGTGGCGGGTGCCCAGCACGGCTCAGATGCTCGGGCCACGTCCCATGTCAGGTGGCGGCGCGGCGGATGGCGCTTATAGGCACTCTGGTGCAGAAGAGAACGGTACTCCTGGGTAGTTGGGTGAGAGCCCTCGTGGGCCTACCGTGCGAGGGCTACCCCTCGCGGATACCGTCAAATGAACACCGGGCTCCACGTGCGTCTCGTCTCCGCCGTCGCGGTGGCGCTCACCGTGTCCGCCTGCGTGCCATCCCCATCGACGAGCCCCGCGCCGAGCGATGGGGCCAGTCAGTCGGATGGCCCACGGTCAAGCTCCACACGGCCGGTGGCAACGGTGCCAAGTGACGAGCTCCTCTTCGAGGGGAGGCTGCTGATCTGTTCGGACCTTCCCTATCCGCCCCAGGAGTTCTTTGACGAAGATGGCGACCCGATCGGCTCCGACATCGAGCTAGGTCAGGAGATCGCGCGTCGCCTGGGGCTTGAGGCGGTCATCGTCAACACCCTCTTCGAAACGATCATCGATTCGGCTATCAGCGGCAAGTGCGACATCATCATTTCCGCCCAGAGCATCACCTCCGAGCGCGAGCAGCTCGTGGACATGATCCCGTACTTCCGAGCGGGACAGGCATTTCTGGTTGCCGCCGGCAACCCGGCGGGACTCCGGAACGAGCTCGACCTCTGTGGCGCGCGGATCGCCACCCAGCGCGGCACAATCCAGTCGGACCTCGTCGAGGGACGAGGGGACTACGAGGGTATTGGTCTTTCTCCGGCGTGCCTGGCCGCCGGGAAGGACGCGATCAAACTTCGGGAGTTCGACAAGGACGACGAGGCGATCGCGGCACTCATCGGCGGCAGCGTGGACGCGTACTTCCTCGATTCCCCGGCGGCTGGCTACCACGTCCTGCAGCGGCGCGAGGAGCTTGAATTGATGGGTCTCACCCTGGACGTCGCGGACCAGGGGATCAGCATCCCGCGCGACCGACGGTCATTGCGCGACGCGGTCCACCTGGCGCTGGAATCGATGATCCGCGATGGCGTCTACCAGTCCATCCTCGACAAGTACGGCGTCGGCGATGGCAGCATCGCCGACCGATGACAACCAAGAGGCCACCACGCGCCGATAACGGTCCTCCTGCCGAATGGGCCGCCGCGCGGCACTCGACCGATCGAAGTCGGAGCGCCTACGCCGGCTGGATCCCGCGCACCGCTCGACGCGCGGAAGGATTGGTGACGCGCTGGCAATGGGTTGGCTCTTTTCATGTTCAGACCCTGCTCATCGTGGCGCTGTCCGTGGCCGCGGTAGCCGGAACGCTCATCTTCCTTCAGGGCGAGAGCATTCGCCGCCAGGTCCTCGCCGAGCGCGCGGCCGGCGTCTCGCGCATGGCGGTCAGTCTCCAGGAGAACGCGGAGCACGCGGCCATTTCGGGGGGCTCGGCCTACCAGATCGCCGACCTGCAGCGCCGGCTCCCCGATATTGCCCGCCAGCTCGATGCGGTCGAGGTCGCGGTTGCGAACCGGGATGGGCTGATCGTCGCGTCCTCGTTCCCGGCGCGGATCGGGGGCCGCGTGGATGCCACGATCGCCCAAGAGGTGGTGGACGGTGTCGACACGGTTACCCGAGTCCTTCCCGACGAAACCTTTCTGCTTGCTCAGCCGTTCCGTCTCGCGGGCGGGGAGGTCGGGCTCCTCCAGACCCGATTGGACCTCGTCGCCCTGCTGGGTGCGATCAACGACGCAACCGGCGCCAGTATCGTTCCCAGCGCGCTCGTCCTCATCATTGCGCTGCCGCTGACGGCCATCGCCTCGAATCGGATCCTGAGCCGGACGTACGCGCGTGACCAGAAGCTGCTGCTCGAGGCTCGTTTCGGCGCCCTGGTGCGGCATTCGTCCGACCTGGTCATGATCCTCGGCGCCCATGGCCGGATCGAGTTCGTCAGCCCGTCGATCGAGCCGCTCTTGGGATATCCGCCGGAGATGCTCGCTGACGCTGCGCTGATCGATCTTCTGCACCCCGATGACGCCGACGCGGCTCTCGGCGTCCTGGCCGCGGTGGGTCGAACGCGTGGCGTGCCATCACGCGCGGAGTGGCGCCTGCGACGCCTCGACGGGTCGTGGCGGTATTTCGAAACAGTCGCCACGAACCTGTCTCACGAGGGGCTCGTCCGCGGCATCGTGCTGAACGGACGCGACGTCAGCGAGCGGAGGGCGCTCGAGGATCAGCTCGCCCATCAGGCTTTTCACGATCCGCTCACCGACCTTCCCAACCGGGCCCTCTTCGAAGACCGGGTGGAACAGGCCCTGGCCCGTTGGCGGAGACATGGTCGGAACGTCGCCGTCGTGCTCTTGGATCTTGATGACTTCAAGAAGGTCAACGACAGCCTCGGGCACTTTGCCGGCGACCAGCTCCTCGTCGGGGTATCACAGCGCCTCCAGGCGTCCGTTCGAACCACCGACACGGCCGCCCGGCTGGGTGGGGACGAGTTCGCGCTGCTCCTCGAAGAGGCCGACCCGGCAACCGTGCCGGACATCGTGGGGCGCGTCGAAGCGAGCTTCCAGGCGCCGTTCGAGATCGAGTCGGAGTCGATCCACATCACCGCCAGCCTGGGCATCGCCTCTACCGCGGCCGGGCTGGCTGGGGCGGCGGAGCTGCTGCGCGGTGCAGACGTGGCGATGTACAGCGCCAAGGCGCGCGCCAAAGGGAGCACGGCGATTTTCCAGCCCAGTCTGCAGGAGGCGGTCGTCCATCGCGTCCGTCTCGAAGCCGAGCTGCGACGAGCCATCGAGCACCAAGAGTTCGTGGTGCATTACCAACCCATCGTCAAGCTGCGCACCGAGGAGATCGTCGGCGTCGAAGCCCTGCTCCGATGGGCGGACCCGGAGCGTGGGCTGGTGGCTCCGCCGACGTTCGTGCCCCTTGCCGAAGAGACCGGCCTCATCGTCCCGATTGGTGAGTGGGTTCTGGCGGATGCGTGCCGCCAGGCGCAAGCGTGGCGGGAGGTCCTGCCACATGAGCCCGACGTTTGGGTCAGCGTCAACCTCTCTGCGCGACAGGTACACGACCCGACGTTCGGCGATATGGTCACGCGGATCCTTCGGGATTCGGGTCTGCCACCCGCTCAGTTGGTCCTGGAGATAACCGAAGGCGTGGTTCTGCGCGATGCCGACGTAGCCCTCGACCGTCTTGGCAGCTTGAGACAGCTCGGTGTCCGGCTGGCGATTGACGACTTCGGAACCGGATATGCGTCCCTCGCGTACCTCAGCACCTTTCCAGTCGACATCTTGAAGATCGACCAGTCGTTCGTGGATCGAATCGGCCGGAACCGGGATGCCCGAGCCCTGGCCAAGGCCATCGTGGACCTGGGACGCAGCCTGCGACTGACGACGGTCGCGGAGGGGGTCGAGACGGTCAAGCAGGCGGATCTGCTGGCGCGATTCGGCTGCGATCTGGCCCAGGGCTTCCTATTCAGTCCGCCGTTGAACCCGGCGGTGCTGACCGCGCGACTCGAAGCGACGGCCCGGACGGCTACCCGCGCCCCGGGAGCGCGGGCGGCCCGACAGCTTCCGTCGCGGCCGACCGCCTGAACTGACGGCCACCGGAGGCCGGGGGCTGTACCGTCAGCCTGCTTCTTCGAGAGCCAAGGCGAAGCCGGGGATGCCGCGCTCGACCATCTCGTCCGAGGCGGTCAGGCTGATCCTCAGCCAGCCAGGGACCTCCACCACGGTGCCCGGCAGGACCAGGACCCGGTGCTTGGCCAGTAGGTCGGTGAACGCCACGTCGTCGGGGATGGGTGAGCGGACCATGACGTAGAAGGTGCCCTCCGGCATGGTCGTCTCGTAGCCGATCTCGCGCAGCGCCCCTACCAGCCGATCGCGCCGACGCTCCATGGCGGCCACGTCGATGGACAGCCGCTCCAGGTCCTCGATGGCGTGCTGGAGCAGGGCGTTCGGGAACGCGTATCCGGTCGCCAGCTGGGCGACCTGCACGGTGGCGCGGAAGGCCTCGCGCTCCGGGAACGTCGGCGGGACGGTCAGGTAGCCGATGCGCTGTCCCGGCGCCAGCAGGGTCTTGCCGTACGAGTAGGTGATGACCGTGTGCGGGTAGTGCTCGGACGGCGAGGAGAACTGGCGCCCGTCGAACAGGATCCGGTTGTACGGTTCGTCCGAGATCAGGATGACTGGGTGACCGATGCGCTCGGAAGCATCGGTCAAGGTTCGAGCCAGGGCATTGAGCGTGTCTGGCGGGTAGACGCGTCCGCTTGGGTTGTGGGGCGAGTTGAAGATGATCGCTCGAGTGCGGGGCGTTATGGCGGCCGCGATTTCATCGAGGTCGGGCTCGAAGGCGGGCGGGGCGAGACGCAGCCGGACCGGGATGCCGTCCGCGGCCAGGATCATGAACTCGTAGAAGAACCACGGGGGTGAGAGGAAGATCACCTCGTCGCCAGGCTCGACCAGGGCCCGCATCGAGACCGCCAGGGCCGCGAATCCGCCATTGGTCATCGCCACGTCGGCCGGCTCCCAGGCCACGCCCGTACGTGCGCTCAGGCTTCGCGCCACTGCGATCCGGGCCTTGGGCTCGCTGAACTTGTAGGCAAACCAGTCGCGCCGCCGTGGCTCCAGGTGGGTGCGCAGCGCCTCCACGTACTCCGGGAGCGGCATTTCCTGGGGATTGCCGACCGCGAAGTTGGCGATGTCCGGGTTGGCGTTGAGCTTGGCAAAGGGTCCGTCGAAGAACGCCTGGAAGGGCGCGATGGCCTGGGCGAGGCGATCGATGCGACGCGTGGCGGTGGTGGTCACGGGTTTGACTTGTTCCCGGCCGCTCAGTGCTGGGCTGCTGCGATGGCGCCCAGCAGGACGGTCTTTGGCGGGAAGTCCTCGCAGTACTGGTAGCGGTGGGTCAGGACGAGGCGGCCGTCGGAGGCCACCACGAACTCCCCGGGAAGCTGCCACGGGGAGTCCACGACCGCCCGCTCTGTCCCTCTCCGCGGCTCGACGAACATCGTGCGCGCGGTTTCGGCGTCACCGGGTCGCCACGGGAAGTCGTGAAGGATCTGCGGCGCCTTGCCCTCCAGTAGGCCGTAGGCCATGTAGGCCTTGCGCTCCGGGTCACAAAGGAGCGGAAACCGATAACCGCGGCGAGTGGCGACGTCGGCAGCCCGCGCTGGCTCCGCCTGGCACACCGCCACAACCGTGGCGCCGGCCTCGGCGTACGTGTCCAGCTGGTCCCGGAGGCCCTCCCACCGCTCCATCAGGCACGAACAGCCGAAGTGGCGCATGAAGATGATCAGGGCCGGCCCAAACGCCCAAAACTCGGACAGCCGCCGATGGCTGCCCGACGTGTCCGGCAGCTCGAGATCCGGCGCCGCGTCACCGGCCTGGACCGGCAGTCGGTCGTACCGGACGCGGGTCGGCCCTTCAAGCCAGCCGGCCACCCATCGGTCCTCGGCGGCCTGCTGCAGCTCCTCTAGGCTCATCGGTCTGCCGTCACTTCCCGGAGGGCCGGCACGACCTCGCGGCCGTATCGGTCCAGCTGCTCCTCTTCGTCGCCGTTCATCAGGTACAGGTTGAACTGGTCGACCCCCGCGTCCGCCAGCTCGTGGAGCTTGGCCATGTGCTCCGCCGGCTCGCCCAGGACGCAGAAGCGGTCGGTGACCTCGTCGCCCACGAAGGCGGCGTTGTCGGAACCGACCTCCGCGTGGTGGTGGTAGTCGTAGCCCTCGCGTTCCGTGATGTACCCCGTCAGCGCCTCGGGGAGCTGCTCGCGCGGATACTTGTTCACCAGATCCACCACGTGGTTGCTGACCAGGGCCGGGAACCAGCGGGTCCGGTCCTGGCCGAGGTCCCGCGGGCCGACGTGGGCCGGGGCGGCAGCCTGGACCTTGATCGAGCCGGCGGGACGGCCGGCGGCGGCCTCCGCATCCCGGAGCTGCGAGACGAACCAGCGGATGAGGTCCGGATCGGCCAACTGGAGGATCAGCCCATCGGCAACCCGTCCGGCCATCGCCAGGGCCATCGGTCCGTAGCCCGCCACCCAGACCGGCAGCTGCCACTTGCCCGACCAGGTCAACTGCAGCTCCGTCCCCTCGTAGGTCACGGCCCGACCTTCGACCAGGTCCCGGATGACGCCGATGGCCTCCTCCAGGGTCTTGATCGTGGTCGGGGGCTTGCCCAGCACCCGTCGGGCGCTGTCGCCGCGACCGATCCCCAGGTTCATCCGCCCGCCGCTGATCTCGTTGAGCGCGGCGAGGGCCGACGCGGTGACCGATGGCTCACGCGTGGCCGGATTGGTGACGCAGGTCCCGAGCCGCATCCGATCGGTGGCCCCGGCCATGAGCGTCAGGAACGGGTACGGGTCGCGCCACAGGACGTGGGAGTCGAAGACCCAGCCGTGGGTGAAGCCGTTCGCCTCGGCGCGGCGCGTGAGGTCCAGCGTCCGCGCCGGGTCGTGCTCGAGCTTGAGGGTGAACCCAAAATCCATGGTCGGGCCTCAGCTGTCTGGTGTTCCTCGTCGCGCACCCTTCAGATACGCATGGAGCGTGTACATCGGTGCATGAGGCGCGGCCGAGCCGTAAGAACGGGCGCTCCTACGCCCAAGGGGAGTGCGGCGACACCAGAACCGAGCCGCGGACGCTTGGAATGGGGTCATAGGTGCAGATGTACACATCCTGCGAGTAAGGCCGTGGGCTGCCCTGTTCAGGGGCGGACGAGGTCGTCGTAGGCGTCGGGCCGACGGTCACGGAAGAACTGCCACGTCTGGCGCACCTCGGTGATCTTGTCCAGGTCGAGGTCGCGGACGAGGAGCTCCTCCTTGTGCGGGTCGCCGACGTCGCCGATGAACTGGCCCCGCGGGTCCACGAAGTAGGACTGGCCGTAGAAGTCGTCGTCGCCCAGGGGCTCGATCCCGACCCGGTTGATGGTGCCCACGAAGTAGCCGTTGGCCAGGGCGTGGCTGACCTGCTCGACCCGCCACAGGTACTCCGACAGGCCGCGGGACGTGGCCGACGGGATGAAGACCAGCTCGGCGCCGTTCAGGCCCAACGCTCGCGCGCCCTCCGGGAAGTGCCGGTCGTAGCAGATGTACACGCCAACCTTTCCCACGGCGGTGTCGAACACTGGATACCCCAGGTTGCCGGGACGGAAATAGAACTTCTCCCAGAAGCCCTTGACGTGGGGGATGTGCGTCTTGCGGTACTTGCCCAGGTACGTGCCGTCGGCGTCGATGACAGCCGCGGTGTTGTAGTAGATGCCGGCGGTGTCCTCGTCCTCCTCGTACATCGGCACGATGAGGACCATCCCCGTCTCCTTGGCCAGGGCCTGCATCCGCTTGGTGGTCGGCCCGTCGGGAATCTTCTCGGTGTAGGCGTAGTACTGCGGGTCCTGGACCTGGCAGAAATAGGGCCCGTAGAACAGCTCCTGGAAGCACATGACCTGGGCGCCCTGCTTGGCGGCCTCGCGCGCGTAGCGCTCGTGCTTCTCGATCATCGTGTCCTTGTCGCCGGTCCATTCGGCCTGCAGCAGCGCTGCCCGGACGATGCGCGCCATGGGTCTCCTCAACGTCGGTTCTGACGGTAGCGTCGGAAAGGGAGCCGATACTCTACACCTGAGCCGGAACCTCGCCGATGCTCGCGTGCCTTACGTTTCCAGCGACAGAACTTCGCCCTGGACGATGACGGCGCGGGAACGAACGGGCCGTTCGGCCGGCCCATGGAGGACCTCGCCCGACGTCACGTCGAACTGGCTGCCGTGGCAGGCGCAGGTCACCGTGGTCCCATCCAGGTCCCCTGCCGCCAGCGAGCACCCCATGTGAGTGCACGTGTCATCGAAGGCATAGAGCTGGCCATTCACGCTTGTGACGTTTACCCGGGTTCCGGCAACGTCGAAGACGCGCATTTGGCCAGCCGCGATGACGTTCACGGTGGCGACTTGAATGAACATTCGCGATCTCCTCGAGGTTCCTAGGCAGCCGGACGGACGATTTCGTCGATGGGGACAGCGGGATCGACCAGCCGCTCGACGACCACCTGCTGTTGACTGGCGACCAGCGTCGCGAGTCCGGCATTGACCGGTCCAACATTGGCATTCATGGCCGCCACGACCCGACCGCCCAGCAGCCAGAAGGCGATGAACGCGCGGGTTCCGGGATCACCCCTGAACACGACCCGATCCCAGGCGGGCGCATGACCTGCGTACTCCATTCCGAAGTCGTATTGATCCGAGTAGAAGTACGGGATGCGGACGTACGGTTCGGTCGCTCCTAACATTCCGCGAGCAGCGGCCCGACCCTGACGTCTGGCGTTGTCCCAGTGCTCGACCCGAATGCGGGCCCTGAGCAGCGGATGCCAGGCTTCGGCCACGTCCCCAGCGGCGAAGATCCCGGCCGCGCTCGTTTCAAGACGGTGGCTGACACGGATTCCGTCAGCGACCTCGAGGCCAGCTGCGGCCGCGAGGCTCGTCTGTGACTGCGCGCCGACTCCCACCACCACCAGATCGCCACCGATGCGAGTGCCGTCGGCGGTCTCAACTGCGTCGACCGCTCGCCGACCCTGGAACGCCGCCACCCGCTGGCCCATCACGAGCTCGACTCCGTGCTCCGCGTGCAGGTCCCGGTAGACCTTACCGACCTCAGTCCCGAGCGCGCGCTCGAGGGGAACGGAGCCCGGCACGACCATCGCCACCGGAAGCCCCGACTGACCGAGCGAAGCGGTGACCTCAGCGCCGATCCATCCGCCACCTACCACCACGGCCCTCCCGGCTCGCGTCGCGGCCGCGCGGATTGCGTCGGCGTCGTCGACGGTCCGCAGGTAATGAATCCCAGCCAGGTTGCCTCCGGGGACGTCCAACCGCCGCGGCGCGGCACCGGTGGCCAGCAGCAGCCGGTCGTACCGCAGGCGGCGGCCTCGATCGAGGACCACGACCCGTCGGCGTGGCTCGACCGCGCGGGCGCGGGTCGAGGATTGGATCTCGATGGCGTTGTCGGCGTAGAACGATTCGCCGCGTACATCCAGTTGCGAGCGCTCCATCGCCCCGCGGAGGTAGGCCTTCGAAAGGGGTGGTCGCTCGTAGGGGTGCGCCGCCTCGTCGCCCAGCAGCACGACGCGCCCGTCGAACCCGTCCTTCCGGAGCTGAGCCGCTGCCTCCGCTCCGGCGAGTCCGGCGCCGATGATCACGTAGGTCCGTTGGCGCATGGCTCTAGCGTGCCCCGATGCCAATCCCGCCACCTGTCAGCACGACGACGCACGCCAACACGAGAAGGGTGACGCCAGCGGCGGACGCCGCGCGCGGACCATGTCGGCTCATCGTCTCGTAGCCCATGAGTGCCGCGAGGGCGACCATCCACAATAGGTTGGCGACGCCGGCCGCGAACATGAGGAGCATGAGCGCCCACGAGCTCGCGACACACTCCAGGCCATGACGCACACCAAGCCCGATGGCTCGCCCACCGCTGGAGCCCTCCGGGCCTGGGCCGGCTGGGTGGCGACAGGCAGCCAATCCACGGCGTTTGAGCGGAGCGAACTGATAGGCGCCCGCCAGCCCAATAGTGCCCGCCTCCACCAGCCACGGCCTCGCGCCGAGCCAGGTCCAAGTCTCGACCAGCTCATGCACAACCACGTCGCCCAGGAAGGCCGCCAGGCCAAACGCTGTCCACACGGAGCCATAGGCCACAATGAATGACGCCAGGGCGTGGCCCGGTCGGCCTGGCAATGTCGCCCCGAACTTCTTGAGCGCGGGCACGCTGGCCGGAAGCATCATCGCCGCGGTCATCACCTGCCATGCGAGCAGAAATGCTGGGACGGCAACCCACATCGACAGTTCGCCCTCGATGAGCGCGTGATGGTGGAGGGCTTCGGCCTCACCCGACAGCTGGGCCACGAGCGCGAGCAGCCAGGCTGCCCCGCTGGCAAGCAGGGCAACGGCCAGTGCGGCATTCCCTGACACCGCTGAGAGCGCACCCGCTGGGCCCTGGCGAACGTCGGGCGCGGACACGGTCGAGGCCATGCGGGTGGTCTCCGGCTCAGACGAAATCGAGCGAGCAGCCGAAGGGACGCGTGGTCGGGACGCGGACGCCCCGCCCGGCGAGCACATCATCGAGGGCGTTTCTCAGGTCGTGGCCGGTCACCCGTTCCGGAATGCGCGAATCGTCGAAACGTCCCTCATAGCGAAGTCGGCGCTGGCGGTCCAGGACGAACACGTGAAAGGTGCACTGGGCCCCATAGGCCCTGGCGACGCGCTGCCCCTCATCCACGAGGTATGGAAACGAGTACCCATCCTGCGAGGCCCGCGCGACCATGCCGTCGTAACTCTCGTCTGGGTAAAGGTGGGGGTCGTTGGCGTTGATGGCCACCAGCTGAATGCCCCGAGGGCCGTACGAGCGCTGCACAGCGTTCATCCGGTCGCCATACGCCTTTGCCGTCGGACAACGATTGGACGAGAAGATGAGCACCAGTGCCTCGCGGTCGGAGAACGTGGAAAACCCATACCGTCGACCGTCGACGCCGAGGAGCCCCTCGAACAAGGGACCCGGCTCCCCCACGGCCAGCGTCGCCGGAACGGGCGACGCTGCGGCCGGACTGAGTGTCGTCATGACGCGACCGCCGCGAAGCGATCGGGGAACTGCGCGGCGATGCCGTCGTGCAGGGTGTCGGCGACGACCATGATCTCGGTGAAGATGTCATCGAAGGCCTTGACATCGGCCTCCCAATCGCCTTTGAGGCGGGCGACAGCCTCGTCCTTGGTGAGCTTGAGGTGGAGGGCCAGCAGGTCGCGGACGTCCTTCTCCGGCCAGTTCGGGTTAGCCCCGGCGAGGAACGACGCGATCTCACCAATGTTGGCCGTCCAGCGCTCATCGTGGGTTGCGAACGCCGCGTCGTCGCCAGCCTTGGCGGCGGCGACAAGGTCGACCGCGATCATGATGTGCTGCTTGAGCAGGTCGGTGAGCTTGTCGCCCGCGCCCTGGCCGTAATACGGCACGACCGCGGCGCCGATATCCTCCTGGTTCTTGAGCAGCCTGGTGGCGGCTGCGGTAGCGTCGGGCGTCCCGGCCACCGCAGCGACGATGTACTCCCGCGTCCAGATGACGTGATCGGCCCACAGCTTGCGCAACGCAAGTCGGACCGGCTCGGCTGAAGATCCCATCTTGATCTCTCCTTATCGGCCACTCGCCATTGGAGGTGGCGAGGTCGGGCCGTTTGTGCGGGCCGCCGGAGTCCGGCGGGTCCCTTCTAATCTAAACGCTCGCTATCATTACAGAGCGGGTCGGAGGGTGTCAAGTCTTTTCTTAATCAATCTTTCTGTTAGAATGCAGCGCATGACGCCGATGGATGACCCGGTGACGGCGCTAGCCCTGCTCGGCGAACCGACTCGGCGCCGGCTCTACGAGTTCGTGGCCGCAAGCCAGGCGCCGGTGAGCCGCGACGAGGCGGCCGCCGAACTGGCGATCAGTCGCGAGCTGGTTGCCTTTCATCTAGACCGGCTTGCCGCGGCTGGACTGCTCGAGACGGAGTTCAAGCGGCTCGGTGGCCGCCGTGGACCGGGCGCCGGCCGGCCGGCCAAGCTGTACCGGCGCCCCCAGCGGGATTTGACGGTCTCCCTGCCGCCTCGCAACTACGAGCGAGCGGCCGAGGTCTTGGCGGAGGCGGTCGATCGAGTGGACGGCGATTCGGTCAGGGACGCGCTGGGCGACGTGGCCCGGGAGCGCGGAGAGGCTGCCGGCGCCGAAGCACGGAGGAGCGCCGGTCGGCGGCCGAGCCGGCGACGCGTGGAGGGCGCCCTGCTGGAGTTGCTACGGGGCGAGGGTTATGAGCCGCAGCTTGAGCCGGGAAGCGGGACCGTCCGCCTCCGGAACTGCCCTTATCACGCTCTTGTGTCGCGACATCGCGATCTCACGTGTGGGATGAACTTGGCCTGGGCGCAGGGAATCGTCGACGGGCTGAGCGATCCGAAGCTCGAAGCCAAGCTTGCGCCGATTCCCGGGTACTGCTGCGTCGTCTTCGAACGCCCTTCCGACTAGCCCGTCCAAGTAGCCCGCCCAGGCTCCTCCCGCCGCGGAGCGGAACTCGGTACCCTCTCACGCGTGCCCTGGAGCCGCCCCGCCAAGATCGCGTTCATCGGCTCGCACTCCGTGCGCAAGACGAACGCCGTCCATGCCTTCGCGTCCACCGTGGGACGAGCCGGGCGCTCGGTGGAAGTCGGCCGCGAAGTCATCCGTTTCAACCCGCTGGGCCTGAACGAGGGCGCCACGCCGGAGGCCCAGCTGTGGGTGCTCATGGCCCAGATCCAGCAGGAGCTGGAGCTCCGGGCTAGGGCCGAAATCCTCGTCACCGACCGCAGCGTGGTCGACAACTTCGCGTACTTCCTGCGCGTGACCGATGGCGCCGATCCGTTCAGCGTGGAGCCCCTGGTACGACGCTGGGCGCAGACCTATGACATGTTCGTGCGGCTGCTCCCCGACGTCGCGCTGCTCCCCGATGGCGTCCGCTCCACCAGCGACGCGTTCCGCGACGAGATCGAGGGAATCCTGGACCGGATCATCCCGACCTTCGTTTCCACGGACCGATACTTCCGGCTCCCCGCCAGCCAGGTGACCGAGGCCTACGACTGGTGGGCCCTCGCCGAACGCCTGGCCCAGCTGGTGGGCCAGCCCCTGCGCGACCCGATCAAGGCTTGACGCGCGCAGGCCGGAAGCGGAAATAGGCCCAGAACAGGAGCGAGAAGGCGCCGAAGAAGGCGAATACGCCCAGGGCCGCCATCAGGGCCGTGATCGACAGGTCGGACAGGTATCCGGTGTTCGGGCCGATCAGGATGTGAATGAAGGCGAAGGCCGATACGGCGAAGAGGACCGCCCAGACTGAACGGCGCCATCGGTAGATCACCCAGCCGGGCATGAAGCGGAAGGGCATCAAGCCGAAGGCCACGGCCTCGAGTCCCGCGACCACGACGGCTGCCAGAGCAGTTTCCAGGCCGAGGGCGACCAGGTCGCCTTCGGGAAGGTTCAGCCCGCGAACCCAGTCCAGCCACACCCAAGCCGCCACCGCCACCAGCAATGTCCAGGCTGCGCCGGCGGCGGCCTCCCGCCCCTCATCGCGCTCGGACACCGCCTGCAGGAAGATCACGCCCAGGACCACGCCATACAAATATCCGGGCTGCAGCTGGACCAACCTGGAGACCAGCACGAATACGGCCGCGATGACGATGGCCCACGGCAGGACCCGGAGCTTCCCGGTCTCACCCACCACGCGGCGATGGACGACCAGGCCCGGCAGCTCGAAGCTGATGAGGACGATCCCGATGGCCAGCAGGAAGCCGAGATAGATCGCCACGCCCTCGAGGCTCAGCGACAGGTCGGGATTGAGGAAAGCGCTGATGAGGGCCACCACGGCGACCGCCAGGACCAGGCGCGCGGCGGTCACGGCCCGGACCTCCACAGCCGGCCCCACGCATCCACCAGCCGACCTGGCCAGCTCATCACCCACCAGCCTCTGATCTCGTCGTAGTTGGCCTTCACGGTGTTGTTGAACAGCTCACCGATGAAGCCCATGAACAGCATCAGGAGCACGGCCAGTGCGGCACTGGTGCCGACCGCTGCGGGGTCGATGCTGACGTCCGCCAGGCCATGGACCGATGCGGCCCACGGGATCGAGTCCTCGGCCACGTCGGGCCGCGGGGCCGACGGTTCGGGCGCGAACGTTATGCCCGCCACGGTCTGCTCCGGCGTGGCGCTGGGACTGGGCCGCGGGGTCCGCGTCGCCGATGCCGTCGGGGAGCCCGTCGGCGTGGGAGATGCGCTTGCGCTGGCGTTCGGCGTCGCGGTTGGCGCGGCTTTGGCCGTTGATGTCGCCGTTGGTTTCGGGGTCGGGCTCGCGGTTGGCGTCGGTGGAGGCGTCACCGTCGCCGGAGGCGTGGGTGGCGGTGTCGGCGCGGGCGTCGGTGGTGGCGGGACGATGACCCCCGCGTTGATCCAGTAGCGGTATTCCTTCGAGCCATCCTGGTTGACGACTTCGATCAGTCCGCCCGTCAGATCGCATTCACCGGCGATGGTGAGCGGCTGCGCGTTTCCAGCGCTGGTCATGTTCCCGACCGTGGCGACGAAATTGTTCAGTTGTCCGGCGGTAGTGCGGTCAGGCGCGCAGCCGACCTGATGCATGTCGAAGTGCCAACCCCGGAAGTAGGAATCGAGCGGCGCGACTCGGACTGCGGCGATCGTGTACAGCGAGACCAATGGCTCTGCCGCCGAACCCGGCTTGATCGAGGCATGGGTGTGCCAGGTCCCATCGAAGTCAGAGGCATCGCACAACAACTCTCCGTCGCCTTGCCCGCATTTCATGCCGTACACCTGCTGCGCGACATCAATGACCTTCTGGACCAGCGCGCTGTGGTGTGCCCTGACCAGAGCGACGGGCAGGATGCCAATGGCGAGAACGAGGGCGAGGGCAAGGACCCGCAGGGCGACACGGGAACGCATTGGTTCGCACAGTATCCGAGGGGGCGCAAGAGGTGCCGAAACGACCGGCGAGAGGGGCCGAGGCATCCCGGGTACTCGCCCCAGTGGGCTGTGGTGTAATCGGTTTCTGCAGAGGAGGTACGTATGACAGTCATCTCCACCAAGCGCGAAACCGCTGCAATCCTCCGGCAGACCGCCGAGCTGGCGGTGGCCTACCTCGAGTCGCTTCCCGATCGCCCTGTGGCGGGCGACTATGACGCGGCGGCGCTCCGCCGCGAGCTGGTGACGCCACTGTCCGAGGACGGAGAGGAACCAGCTCGGGTGATCGAGCATCTCGCCGAGGTGGGCGGACGCGGGGCCGTGGCGATGGCTGGCCCTCGTTACTTCGGATATGTCATCGGCGGCTCGCTGCCGGCGGCCCTGGCGGCGGACTGGCTGACCTCGACCTGGGACCAGAACGCGAAGCTGTACTCAGCCAGCCCGGCCGCATCGGTGGTCGAAGAGGCAGTCGGAGCATGGCTCATCGACCTCTTCGGGCTGCCGCCCCAAACCAGCCACGGGCTCGTGACCGGCTGCCAGATGGCCAACTTCACCTGCCTGGCGGCGGCACGCCACGCGGTGCTGGAGCGGGTCGGCTGGGATGTGACGGGCCGCGGCCTGTTCGGCGCGCCGGAGATCGAGGTGGTGGTCAGCGCCGAGGCGCACAGCACCGTTCCCCGAGCCCTCCAATTCCTGGGCCTGGGGCGCGACCGGATGCGGCGCGTGGAGACGGACGATCAGGGTCGCATGCGACCTGACGCGCTGGCTTCGGTCCTGGACGAGGTGCCTGTTGGAGCACCTCTCATCGTGTGCCTCCAGGCGGGCAACGTGAACACCGGGTCTTTCGACCCGATCGCGGAGGCGATCAGGCTGGCCCGCGCGAAGGGGAGCGAGGTGTGGGTGCACATCGACGCTGCGTTCGGGATGTGGGCCGCGACCAGCCCTCCGCTCCGACACCTCATCGCGGGGCACGCGGACGCTGACTCGTGGGCAACCGACGCCCACAAATGGCTGAACGTGCCGTACGACTCGGGACTCGCATTCGTCGCCGACCCCGAGGCTCACCGGCGTGCCATGGGCCCTCCGCACGCCGCCTACCTCCAGTACGCGCAGGAACGGGACCAGGTGTTCTGGGTGCCCGAGTTCTCGCGTCGGGCGCGCGGTTTCACCGTGTACGCCGCCCTGCGCACCCTGGGACGGAGCGGCGTACGGCAGCTGGTCGAGGGCTGCTGCCGCCTGGCACGCCGCATGGCCGAGCAGCTCGATGCCGCCGACGGGGTCCAGGTGCTGAATGACGTGGTGCTGAATCAGGCCCTGGTGCGCTTCAGCCCACCCGGAGGCGGTGACGCTGACGTATTCACCCGCGAGGTGATCCGGCGCGTCCAGGAAGAAGGCACCCTCTGGCTGTCGGGCACGCACTGGCACGACATGGCCGCCATGCGGATCAGCGTCAGCAACTGGTCGACCAGCGAGGCCGATGCCGACACATCGGTCCAGGCCATCCTTCGTGCCGCGCGTGCCTGAGCCAATGCGGGCTGTGGTGTAATCGGTCCATGACCGTCACGCCCACCCGCCGTCTGACTGCCGACGAGGTCGTCGCCCTCAATCGGGAGTACACCTTCTTCAGCTGGTCGGCCCAGGCCAAGATCAACCCCATCGCCATCGACCACGGTGACGGTATCTACTTCTGGGACCCCGACGGCAAGCGCTACATCGACTTCAACAGCCAGCTGATGAGCGTCAACATCGGTCATGGCGACAAGCGAGTGGCCGATGCCATCGCGGAGCAGGCCCACCACCTGGCCTTCGCCGCACCCCAGTTCGCGACCGAGGTCCGCGGCCGGCTGGGCGAGCTGCTGGCGAGCCTCACCCCGGGCAACCTGAACAAGTTCTTCTTCACGCTAGGCGGAGCGGAGGCCAACGAGAACGCGCTGCGCCTGGCCCGGATCACCACCGGGCGGCAGAAGGTGATCGCCCACCATCGGTCCTACCACGGCGCGACCGCGGGCTCCATCTCGGTGACGGGCGATCCCCGCCGTTGGGCCAACGAACCGGGCGTCCCCGGGGTCATCCGCGTCCTCGACCCATGGCGCTGGGGCCAGATCGAGCCGGAGCCGGTCGACGACCAGCTGGCCTACCTCGAGGAGGTCATCCGGTACGAGGGCCCGCACACCATCGCGGCGTTCATCCTGGAGACGGTCACCGGCACCAACGGTGTCCTCATCCCGCCCGACGGCTACCTGCAGGGCATCCGGGCCATCTGCGACCGGCACGGGATCCTGATGATCACCGATGAGGTGATGGCCGGCTTCGGTCGCACGGGCCGATGGTTCGCGGTCGACCACTGGGACGTCGTCCCGGACCTGCTGACCATGGCCAAGGGCCTGACCAGCTCCTACCTGCCGCTGGGCGCGGTGGCCATGAAGCCGGAGATCGCCGCCTATTTCGACGACCGCGTGTACTACGGCGGGCTGACGTACTCGGCCCATCCGGTCAGCTGCGCCGCGGCCATCGCCGCGGTGGGCGTCCTGCGCGACGACGACCTGGTTGGCAACGCGGCCCGCCTGGGCGGGGTCATGCGCGAGCTGCTGACCGATCTCGAGGCGCGCCACCCCAGCGTGGGCACCACCCGCAACATCGGCCTGTTCGGGGTCATCGAGCTGGTGCGCAACGCCCAGACCAAGGAGCCGATGACCGCGTTCAACGCCAGCTCCCCGGAGATGGCCGCGCTCGACGCGCGCCTCCGGGCCGACGGCCTGTACACCATGCAGCACTGGCACCAGGTCTTCACCAATCCCCCGCTGTGCATCACCGAGGAGCAGCTGCGCGAAGGGTTCGCGATCATCGATCGCGCGCTGGAGGTGACCGATGCCGCGGTCGCCTGAGCGACCGCTGAGCCTTCCGCCGGACCGATGACCGCCGGGCCAGCCGCTGGATCGCCCCGACTCAGCCGGCGCAGGCGCCTGACATTCTTCCTGTTGTTCATCGTGGGGATCTTCGTGTTGTGGGAGGGAGTCAAGGTCCTCGGCGGCGATCCGTTCCGCCTGGACGGGGAGGTCGTCTGGGCGCCACCTCTGGACATCGGGATGGCGAGCGACATCAACCTGCCCCACTTCTGGGTGGTGTTCGAGCGCCTGTTCCAGCCACTGACCTCGGGTGCCGACCAGACCCTGGCCGCGTACCTGTTGGACCAGGCCCTGTACACCCTGCGGGCAGCGTTCATCGGCTTTGCCCTGGGTGGCCTGCTGGGGATCGGCCTCGCCATTGCGTTCGTCCACTTCGGGTTAATCGAGCGGGCCCTGGTGCCCTACGTGGTTGCCAGCCAGACGATCCCGATCATCGCCCTGGCGCCGCTCATCGTGTACCTGGTGGGGCCCAACGTGACGAGCGTCGTCATCGTCGCCACGTACCTGAGCTTCTTCCCGGTGACGATTGCCATGCTCCGGGGCCTCCGCTCTCCTGATCCTCGCGCGCTGGAGCTCATGCGCTCCTACGCTGCTTCCCGCTGGGAGGTGCTGTGGAAGGTGCGATTCCCGGCGTCCCTGCCGTACCTGTTCACGGCGATGAAGATCACCGCCACTGCGAGCATCGTGGGAGCCGTCGTGGGCGAAGGTTCAGGGAGCCTCCAAGCAGGCCTCGGACGCGCCATCGTCTTCTTCTCCCAGCAGTACACCGTCGCCCCCGAGAAGCTGTGGGCGGCCGTCCTGTTCACCTCGGCAGTAGGGATCATCTGCTTTGGGCTCGTCCGCCTCGTTGAGCTCCGCGTGGTGCGGGCGGGGGGACCCGAGGGAGAGGCGGCATGACCGGCGCGGAGTCCCTGCCCCCGGTCGTTCGGCTGACGGGAATCAGCAAGGCGTTTCGGTCGCCGGGCTCGAAGAGCGATGCCCGCACGGTGGCCTTGACCGACATCAACCTGGACATCCGGCGCGGCGAGTTCGTCTCGCTCATCGGTCCTTCTGGCTGCGGCAAGTCGACACTGCTCCGGCTGATCGGCGACCTCACCGAGCCAACGTCCGGGACCGTGGAGGTCAACGGCAAACCGGCCGGTCGTGCGCGACTGGACCGCGAGTACGGGATGGTCTTTCAATCGCCGGTCCTGTTCGACTGGCGAACCGTGGAGGACAACGTCCGGCTGCCGCTCGAGCTGTTCGGCTATGACAAGTCGGCGCAGAGCGCCCGGACCGGCGAGATGCTGGAGCTGGTGGGGCTGACGGACTTCGCCAAGCACCGTCCGTACCAGCTGTCCGGCGGGATGCAGCAGCGGGTGGCCATCGCTCGGGCCCTGGCGTTCTCTCCGTCCCTGCTGCTCATGGACGAGCCGTTCGGGGCGCTGGACGAGATGACTCGCGAGCGGATGAACTCCGAGGTCCTGAGCATCTGGGCCCGAACCGGAATCAGCGTCGTATTCGTCACCCACTCATCCCCGAGGCGGTGTTCCTCTCGAGCCGGGTGGCGGTGATGAGCGCGCGTCCCGGCCGCATCACGCGGGTGGTGGACGTTGACCTGCCCCGCCCGCGGGGTCTGAGCACACTCGAGAGCCCGGCCTACTTCTCGGTCATCACCGAGGTTCGCGAGGCCCTGCGCGGCGGTGGAAGGACCGAGAGTGACCTCGCATCCGTGGAGCGAACCGCCGCGGAAGGGTTGATCGGTTAGGCGGGTGAGGCCGCCGGACTGCGATGAGTAGGACGATGCGCACGATCCGCCGCTACGTTCCGGCCGCGCTCATCCTCGTTGGAGTCCTGGTGGCCTGGGAAGTGCTGGTCCAGGTTTCGGGCGTGAAGGGCTTCATCCTGCCCGCCCCGTCCGCCATCTGGGCCGCCCTGGTCGAGAACTGGACCGTGGGCTACGCCATCCTGCCCGCGGCCCAGGTCACCCTGTACGAGGCGATGGGCGGCCTCGTCCTGGGCACGATCCTGGGCGCGGCCACCGCGCTCGTCGTCTCGAGGTTCCCCGGCTCGCGGGACACGGTCCTGCCGCTGGCCATCGCGATCAACGCCATCCCGATCGTGGCCTTCGCACCCATCGCCAACAACTGGTTCGGAATCCTCAGTCCCCTGTCCAAGATGGCGATCGCCGCGGCCCTGGTGTACTTCCCGATCATGATCAACGTCCTGCGCGGCCTGACGCAGGTCGAGCCCTCGGCCCTGGAGCTGATGCGCTCCTATGCGGCCGGCACCGGCACCGTCACGCGGCAGGTGCGCATCCCCAATGCGCTCCCGTTCTTCCTGACCGGGCTCAAGGTCGCGACCACCCTGAGCCTGATCGGCGCGGTCGTGGGCGAGTACTTCGGCGGATTGTCCGCGACGTTGGGCCGGGTGGTCGTGGCGGCCGCCAGCGAACTTCGATTCGATGTGACCTGGGCGGCGATCCTGATGGTGTCGCTGACGGGGATCGTCCTGTACCTCGCCGTCGTGCTCCTCGAACGGCTGCTCATCCCCTGGCATGCATCGGTGCGCGGAGAGCAGCCTGCCTGATCCGCAATCGGTCTGACTGCAAGCCGGCCTGACCGGAAGCCGGCTGAGTACAATCAGCGTTCACGGAGGGCCCTGCCCGGGCCGCCGCATGGAGGAGTGGAGATGAGGGTCACACGAGTCTTTGGCGTGCTGGTCGTTTCGGCCAGCCTGTTCCTGGCCGCGTGTCAGGCCAGCGCGAGTCCGGCCGCATCTGAGGCGCCTGCGGAGAGCGCGGCCGAGAGCCAGGTCACCTATGAGCCGGCCCACGTCCGCCTCCAGCTGCAATGGACGGACCAGGCTCAGTTCGCCGGCTACTACGCCGCGGTCGTGCAGGGCTACTACGACGATGTCGCCCTGACCGTGGAGATCCTGCCCGGCGGCGGGACGATCGTTCCGCAGCAGGTTGGATCGGCCCCGGACGGACCCGAGTTCACCATCGCCTGGATGCCCAAGGTGCTCGAGGCGCGTGAGGCCGGGTCAGACCTCGTCCACCTGGCGCAGATCTTCCAGCGGTCCGCCACCCTGTCGGTGGCATGGGCCGACAGCGGCATCACCGAGGTGTCCGACTGGGCGGGCAAGCGCATCGGCGCCTGGCCGTTTGGCAACGAGCTGGAGGTGCTGGCCTCGGCCCAGATCCTGGCCGGCCTGCGCGACGGGGTGGACTTCACCCGGGTCGAGCAGGACTTCGACATGAACGAGCTGATCGCGGCCCAGGATGGGTGCGCGGCGAGCGATCAGGACTGCGTCGACGTTGCGGAGGCGATGATCTACAACGAGTGGGCGCAGCTGTTGGAGACGACCGACCCGAACACCGGCGAGCTGTTCCAGGTGGACCAGTTCTTCGTCTTCAACTACAACGACCTCGGCACGGCCATGCTGCAGGACGGGCTGTGGGCCCGACAGGCGTGGCTGGAGGAGGGGAACAACGAGGAAGTCGCGATGCGCTTCCTCCAGGCCTCGTTCCGCGGCTGGATGTACTGCCGCGACAATCCCGATGACTGCGTCCAATACTCCGTTGACCGGGGCAGCATCTGGGGTCGGGGCCACCTGGCCTGGATGATGAACGAGATCAACAGGCTGGTCTGGCCGGCCCCTGACGGGATTGGTGCACTGGACCAGGACGTCCTGGCCCAGACCGTGGACACGGCCGTAGCGGCGGAGATTCTCGCCGGGCCGCCCGACGAGGCTGCGTTCCGCTCCGACCTGCGCGAGGAAGCGCTGGCTGGGATCAGCGGCGACACGACCGGCGCCGACTGGGAGGCTCCCGTGGTGGAGATCACTCCCGGCGGCGAGTAACCGCTCGCGGTGGGATCGCCCACCAACCGTTTGACCGATGGAGGCCCCTCGTCCGCGAGGGGCCTCCGGCTTGACCACGGTCAAGCGAGGTAGCGTATCCAGATGTAGGCCGTGGCGATGAGCATGGTCGCCAGGGTGACGGGTATCCCGTACCGGGCGAACGTCCGGAAGGTGATGGGATGGCCCTCGCGCTCCGAGAGGCTGGCCAGGGTCACGTTGGCCGAGGCCGCGATGACGGTTGCGTTGCCGCCGAAGTCAGCCCCGATGGCCAACGACCACCACAGCACGTCGGCCGCGTGGCCCTGGTTGCCGACCAGCTGATCGACGACGGGGATCATGGTCGCGGTATACGGGATGTTGTCGATGAAGCCCGACAGCAGCGCTGACAGCCACAGAATCAGGATCGAGGTGGAGGCCAGCTCCCCGCCGGTGGCATCGGCAACCAGATCGGCAACGAGATCGATCAGCCCGACCTCGATGATGCCGCCCACCAGAATGAACAGACCGATGAAGAAGAAGAGAGTCGCCCACTCCACCTCGCGCAGGACCTCGTGTGGTTCGATCCGAGACAGCAGGAGCAGGATGGCCGCGCCGGCGAGGGCGACGGTGCCCGGCTCGTATCCCAGCGCCCCATGCAGCAGGAAGCCGATCAGGGTGGCGGAGAGGACGATGAGCGAGACGCGCAGCAGGCCCGGGTCGCTGATCATCTGGCGCTCGTCCATGGCCAGCAGCCCTTCGCGGAGCTCGGGGGCAATTTGCAGCTGGTTCCCGAACAGCCAGCGTGCCGCGAGGAGGTACAGGACGAGGCACACGATGGAGAGGGGCGCCATGTGCGCCAGAAACGCGACGAAATCGAGTCCCGCGGCGCTGCCGATCAGGATGTTCGGCGGGTCCCCGATCAAGGTCGCCGCTCCGCCGATGTTGCTGGCCAGGATCGAGCTGACGATGAACGGCATCGGGCTGAGGCCCAGGCGGGCAGCCAGGAACAGGGAGATGGGGCCCACCAGAACCACCGTCGTGACGTTGTCGAGGAGGGCCGACGCGACGGCGGTGATGAGGCTCGTGACGACCAGGATCCGGTAGCCGTCACCGCCCGCCAGGCGGGCGGCGCGGACCGCCATCCAGCCGAAGACTCCGGTCCTCCGGATGATGGCTGCGAGCAACATCATCCCGGCCAACAGGAAGATGACGTTGAGGTCGATGGACTCGAACGCCTGCTCCTGGCTGACGATCCCAAGCAGGATGATGGCGACCCCACCCAGGAGCGCGGCAACCGTCTTGTGGATCCGCTCGGTGGCGATCAGGGCATAGGCCATGACGAAGACGAGGACCGCCGCCCAGAAGGCAAGGTCGCCGGAGATGACGCCGCTCACCGGGTGGACTCGTCGGTCGGCCGGAGGAGCGGCTCGCGCCCAGTCGAGCGTAGCCAGACGAGGAGCAGCTCCAGCATGTCGAGGTAGCCGATGACGTGGCGGTCGTCGTCGGTGATCGGCAGGCCATTCATCCGGTTGTGATGCATGACCTCGAAGGCGGTGCGGACCGTGTCGTCGGGCCGGACGCTGACCGGCTCGATCATGATGTCGGCCGCGGTGCGGGCGGCGATGTGCTGCGCGTACTCGAGGGCTGTATCCAGGTTCGCGATCTCACCGAGGAACTCTTCGGGCACGATCTTCAGAAAGATGTCGTTTACGAGCATCCGCACGGGGACGAGCCCCACCAACAGTCCATCCTCGTCGATGACCGAGATGACGCGGCAGTTGGGGTTCGCCACGGCGCGCTGAGCGATCGCTTCGAGGCTGTCGGATTGACCGATCACGACTGGCTGCGTGGTCAGCATGCGATCGGCTGCGGACACCAGCGTCTGGCTCGTGATCGACTCGCGACTGGTCATCGGTCAGCCCTTCACTTCGCGCACCCGAAAACCACGAGACTGCGCAACGGCTGCGCAGTCTCCACCTTGACCGGCGATACGGGCCCGGTCTGGCCCAATGGCGAGTCTACTCGGGCCGCGGATCGGGGGGCAAGCCGTCGAAGACCTCGTCGATTCGCTCTGCCAGCTCGGCGAGAGACCCGATCACGAGCGAGGGCCGGACGTCCTCGGGAAGCTGCTGGATGTGTCCCCACGGGCCGCGGCGCAGCCAGACCGCGTGGAGCCCGGCCGCCAGTGCCGGAACGATGTCGTTGTCCAGCCGGTCCCCGACGTGGACCGCAGATTCGGGGTCGGCTCCATCCATGAGCTCGAGGGCACGGGCGAAATAGGCGGGATCCGGCTTGCCGAGACGCATCTCAGACGACATGGCGATGACGTCGACGGGCAGGTTCATGGCTTTCAGGTCGGCCGTGCGCTGTGCGGGCTGGTTGCCGAAGATCGCCAGCCGATACCCGCCCGCCCGGAGCGCATCCATCGTGGGCTGAACGTCTGGGTACAGGTCGTCCTCGCCAAAGCCTCCATATGAAGCCTCCAGCTCGTCCCGATGCTCCCGCCAATGCGGCAGGTCGAGCTCGTCGAACACCTCGGTGTGGGCCCCTCCGCGGGCGATGACCCCGCCGAGGACCGCCATGAACGTGAGCCGGGGGATGCCCAGCAGATCGGCCCAGGCAGTCCAGGCGCGGGTTTCGTCGATCAACGTCTCGCCGACGTCGAAGGCCACCCATCGGCCGTTCCATCCGTCCATGGCAGGACTCTACTTGCTAGGCGGCCTTCACTCCGGAAACCAGGTCTTCGACCGTGTCCTTCGCGTCGCCGAACAGCATGGCCGTCTTGGGATCGGCGTACAGCGGGTTGTCGATGCCGGCGAATCCGGCGGCCATGCTCCGCTTGAGGACGATGACGTGCTGGGCCTGGTCCACGTTGAGGATCGGCATGCCGTAGATGGGCGAGCCCGTATCGGTCCGTGCGGCTGGATTGGTCACGTCGTTGGCCCCGATCACCAGGGCGACATCGGCATTGGCGAAGTCGTCGTTGATCTCGTCCATCTCCTTGAGCCGCTCGTACGGGACGTTGGCCTCCGCGAGGAGGACGTTCATGTGGCCGGGCATGCGGCCGGCCACCGGGTGGATGGCGAACTGGACGTCCACCCCACGCGCCAGGAGCAGGTCCATCAGCTCGCGGACGGGGGTCTGGGCCTGGGCCACGGCCATGCCGTAGCCGGGGACGATGATCACGCTCTTGCCATAGGCCATCAGGGTCGCGGCATCGTCGGGATTGATGGTCCGAACCGCCTGCTCGCCGGCATCCCCGGCCACGACCGCCCCGCCCCCGGTCCCGAACGCGCCGAACAGGACGTTCAGGAGGGATCGGTTCATGGCCCGGCACATCAGCTGGGTGAGGATCGCGCCAGAGGCCCCGACCAGGGTCCCGGCGATAAGCAGCGCGTAATTGCCCAGTACGAACCCGGTGGCGGCCACGGCGATCCCGGTGTACGAGTTCAGGAGGCTGATGACGACCGGCATGTCCGCCCCGCCGATGGGCATCACGATCAGCACGCCCGCGACCAGGGCCAGCGCCACGAACAGGAGGAAGAGGGAGGTGTTGTTGGTCAGGAACGCGAGCGCCACGGCCATCGCGAGCAGGGCCGCCAGCAGCAACCCCGCCACGAGCCGTGACCCGGGGTAGGTCACCGGCCGAGCGGCGATGACCCCCTGCAGCTTGCCGAATGCCACGATCGAGCCGGTCAACGACACTGAGCCGATGACGGCGCCCAGCAGGGTGGCGATCATCGGGACGGTGGGGAGCAGCCCGGTCCCGGCGCCGCCCTCTCCGGTTGCGGTCAGGAATTCGGATACCGCCACCACCGCCGCCGCGCCGCCTCCGGCGCCGTTGAAGATGGCCACCATCTGGGGCATGGCGGTCATCGGCACCCGACGGGCGCCGACCACGCCGATCACCGAGCCAATGAACCCGCCCACCACCAGGACCCACCAGTTGGCCAGCAGGCCGGGAGCCGTGGCCACGGTCCAGCCGACCACCAGGGTCATCCCGGCCGCGCCGAGCAGGTTGCCCGTCCGCGCCGTCCGGGGCGAGGCCAGGAACTTCAGGGCCAGGATGAAGGTGACCGCGCTGACCAGGTAGACGCCGAAGGTCGCCAGCTCGAGGGTGGTCACGGCTTGGCCTCGGATGGACCACCCGATGGCTTGCCTGCGGGTGGCTTGCCGTCCCGCCGGCCGCGGAACATCTCGAGCATGCGGTCGGTGACAACGAAGCCGCCCACCACGTTGACGGTCCCCAGGATCACGCCGGCAAGGCCAAGGCCCAGCTGGAGCGGCGTCTCGGCGGTGGCGGTCACGATGATGGCCCCGACCACGATCACCCCGTGCACCGCGTTGGCACCCGACATGAGCGGGGTGTGGAGCATGGTCGGCACCTTGCTGACCACCTCGTAGCCCACGAATGCCGCGAGGACCAGGACCAGGAGGGCGTCGACCAGCGCCTGGGGCTCCAACGCCTCGGTCATGCCTTTGCCTTCTCCAGCGCCGCGGCGGTTGCCTCGTGGACGATCTTGCCGCCGTGGGTGATGGTCGCTCCCCGGGTGATCTCGTCTTCCATGTCGAGGTTCAGCTGACCCTCTTTCACGAGGTGGTCGACGAGGGTCTGGAGGTTCTTGGCGTACATCTGGGTGGCGTGGGTCGGCAGCGTGGCCGGAAGGTTCGTCAGGCCGATGATGGTCACCCCGTCGACGACCACCTCGCGTCCGGGCTCGGTCAGCTCGCAGTTGCCGCCGGCCTCCGCGGCCATGTCGACGATGACGCTCCCCGGCTGCATGGTCCGCACCATCTCCGCGGTGATCAGGCGGGGAGCCGGGCGGCCTGGGATCAGGGCCGTGGTGATGACGAAGTCCGCAGCCTTGACCCGATCTGCGATCAGCTCACTCTGCCGGCGCTGGTAGTCCTCGCTCATCTCCCGCGCGTAGCCGCCGGCCGTCTGGGCCGATGCCTTCTCCTCATCGGTCATGGGCACCTCGACGAACGTGGCACCCAGGCTCTCGACCTGCTCCTTGACCACGGGCCGCACGTCGAAGGCCTCGACCACAGCGCCCAGTCGCCGGGCGGTGCCGATCGCCATCAGGCCGGCCACGCCTGCTCCCATGATCAGGCCACGCGCGGGTCGGACCGTGCCCGCCGCCGTGGTCAGCAACGGGAAGAACTTCGGCAGCCTGCTCGCCGCCAGGAGCACGGCCTTGTACCCGCCTACCGTGCTCTGGCTGGACAGTGAGTCCATGCTCTGGGCCCTGCTGATGCGCGGGATGGCGTCCATGCTGATGGCGGTGATCCCGCGCTCGGCAAGGCGCTCGGCGAGCCGAGGATTGGAAAGCGTCCCCAACGTGCCGATCAACACGGCCTGGGGCCTCAGCATCTCGATCTCCTCGTCGCTGGGCCGCCCCACCCGCAAGACAAGCTCCGCCTGCCCGTAAAGGGCGGCCACGTCCGGCACCAGGGTGGCCCCCGCCTCGGTGTAGGCCGCATCCGAAAAGTGGGCAGCCTCCCCGGCGCCGGCCTGGACCAGGACCTGGTTGCCGCTCTTGACAAGCTGACCCGCGATCTGCGGCGTGAGAGCGGCGCGCGTCTCGCCTTCGGCGGTCTCGCGCGGAACGGCGATCTTCATGGACGGCGGGCGAGCCTCGCGGATCGGGCGGAGGGCGGAATGGGCAGACAGACGACCGCCTCCACGATGGCGGCGGCCGGTGGTCGAAAGTCTAGCATGGGCCAATGACCGATCTTGGACCGATGCCTGGCGGCGGCACATCGATTCAGATCGGTATTCGACGCCTCGAGATCGTGACCGGCGACATCACGGTCCAGGAGGTCGACGCCATCGCGAATGCCGCGAACGAATCCCTCCGCGGCGGGGGCGGCGTGGACGGTGCGATCCATCGGGCGGCCGGCCCTGAGCTCCTGGCGGAGCTGGTAAAGGACCATCCCCGCGGCACGCCGACCGGATCCGGGGTGGCCACGGGCGGCTATGGGCTGAAGGCGCGCTGGGTGCTCCACGCGGTCGGGCCGGTGTGGCGGGGCGGCGACCATGGCGAAGCCGATCTCCTGGCCGGTGCGTACCGGTCGTGCCTGAGCCTCTGCGATGAGCTGGGTGCGGCGAGCGTGGCCTTTCCGGCGATCAGCATGGGAGCTTATGGCTACCCGGCCCTGCCCGGCGCGCGCGTCGCGGTCCGCACCGTGGCTGGACACCTCGCCGGCGACACGCCCATCCGCCTGGCCCGGTTCGTCCTGTCGCCCTCGGTGATGCCCGCGTTTCTCGCCGCGGCGACGGAGCTGGAGCAGCCAGGGGCCTAAATTGGGCCCTGAGCGGTCACTCCAGGGACGCGGCCACTCGGAGAGCGGCGTCGAGGTTGGGAGCGCCCTCCACACGGAGGGCCACCCCGTCCTCCTCCCAGATCAGGGCGCTGGACACCAGCCGCAGGGTTGTGTCCACGAACTGCCCGTTGGCGTCGCGGTAGAAGAAGGCATGGGTGCCGCCCTCGACCCACCAGCCAGGCTGCCCGTTGACCGCAACCGCCTCTACCCGCGTCCCTTCGGTGACCATCTTCTCGAAGGCCTCCGGACCGATGTCCGCGTCGAACTGGGTCACGACCAGGCCATTGCCCGCGTCGTCCTCCGGGAAGCCGGGCCGTTCGCCCCAGGCCAGGGTCACCGTTCCGCCCTCGGGAACCTCGCTCAGGAACACGGCGTCGGGCGACCCAAGCGCCGGATCGGCCGGCACGCGAACCGTGAACGGGACCTCGAACTGGGCCGCAGCCAGCGTTGTTTCCGACCCGAAACCCCGGTTGGCCACGGACTGGCCGGGAGTGGGCAACGGGGTGCCATCCGCGAAGCGGATCTGAATGGCGCCGATGCCGAGGCCGATGGCGCCCGCCACACCGGCCAGGGTCAGCAGCCCAACCACGGCCAGCACCAACGAACGGCGCATCGACGCCGGCCAGGGCCACCAGCCAAAGGTGGGCTGGCGATCGAACCGGGAGCCGATGTCGGCCGCCAGCGAGGGCGTGGGAGGAAACCGGACGGCGGCCGCCAGGTCGGCCAGCGCCACCTCCAGGGTCGGGTCGGAAACTCGGTCGGCTCGGTCAGACATCGGTTCCGATCTCCACCCGCAGACGAGCCATGGCGCGCGAGAGGCGTGATTTGACCGTCCCTCGGGCCACGCCCAGCACTTCCGCCATGCCGGCCTCGTCCACGTCGAGGAACCAGCGCAGACCGATCACCAGTCGGTCATCGATGCTCAGCCGGCCGATGGCCGCCAGCAGAGCCTCGCGACGCTCCTGGGCCAGGATCGACCCCTCGGGTGATGGGGCTGCACCACCCGAGAGGGGATCCGCCGCCAGGCGCAGGCCCAGGGCGGCCTGTCGGGACGAGCCGCGCCGGCGATTGCGAGCGGCGTTGGCCACGATCCGCAAGAGCCAGGGTCGCGGCTCGGCCCCGCTGCGGAATCGGGGCAGCGCGCGCCAGGCGCGCACGAAGCCTTCCTGGGCGGCGTCCCGCGCCTCGTCGGCATCGCCGCTCACCAGGAACGCGGTGCGGAAGGCGATTTCCTCGTAGCGTCGCACCAGCTCCTCGAAGGCCGCGACGTCTCCACGTCGCGCGCGCTCCATCAACTCTGCGTCGGACAGTGGACAGCCCTCCACCCGGCAACATCGGTACACCGATCAGTGCCTTCCGGTTCCCAACGGAGGGTATCGGAGCCGCCAAGTGAAGCCGATCACCTCGGCCGTCATGCGTTAGGCTGCGGAAACTTGGCCAGCGCTGAACCCACTGCCTCCTCTATCCCCGCCGCGCCGGTCATCCGCACCCATCAGCTCACGAAGCACTACGGCGGCGGTCTCCACCGGCCCGGGCATGCCAGCGGGCCCATCCGAGCCCTGAACGCGGTCAGCCTGGAGGTGGAGCCGGGCGAGATCTTCGGGTTCCTGGGACCCAATGGGGCGGGCAAGACGACCATGATCCGCACCCTGCTCGGGTTCCTCCACGCCACGAGCGGGACCGCCAGCGTGCTGGGGCTCGACATCAAGCGGGAGTCGGTCGCGCTCCGCCGGCGAGTGGGCTACCTGCCGGGCGGCATGGCCACGTACGGGTCCCTGAGCGGCTCGGCCTCGCTCGACTACTGGGCCGATCTTCAGCAGCGCGAGCCGGTCCGCCGGGAGGAGCTGGCCGACCGGCTTCAGATGCCCGCGTCGGACCTTCGGCGGCGCGTTCGGGACTACTCCAGGGGAATGCGCCAGAAGCTCGGCGTCATCCAGGCGCTTCAGCACGACCCGGAGCTGGCGATCCTGGACGAGCCCACCGAGGGACTGGACCCGCTCATGCAGCTCGCCTTCTACGAGATCCTCGAGAACCTTCGCGACGCAGGTCGCACGATCTTCATGAGCTCCCATTACCTGGGCGAGGTCGAACGGATCTGTGACCGGGTGGCCATCATCCGGGCCGGACATCTGATGGCCCTTCAGCACGTCGACGAGCTGCTGGCGCGACGCAAGAGGCGAGTCACCCTGCGCTGGCGGGGCGGGGCACCGGACCTGTCGGGGGTCCCCGGCATCGGGGATGTGGTCGTCTCCCGCGACCGCATCACGGCCACGCTGTCAGGAGACGTGGCCCCCTTCGTGCGAGCCATCGCCTCACCGTCGTTGGTGGACCTCCTCATCGAGCCTGCACGTTTGGAGGAGGTCTTTTACGAGTTCTACGCTGGCGAAGAGGCCGACTTTCCGAGAGGCGGGGAATGAGCTTCCGGGTCTTCCGCCAGACGCTCTACTGGCAGCGCTCGCGGATCATCATCGTGGGCCTGGTCGCGTTGGCATGGGGTGCCCTGGTCCCGAGCTTCTATACGACTTTCCAGGATCTGTTTGCCGGCCTGATCCAGGGTGGCTTCCCGGAGAACCTGTTGAACTTCGGCTCGGGGAGCCTGTTCACCCTGGGCGGAGCGATGACCATCGGCGTGGAGCACCCGATCGGCCTTGGTCTGCTGGGAATCTTTGCGATTGGTGCAGCGTCGGGCGCGATAGCCGGCGAACGCGAGGCC
>JBIOTW010000027.1:0-3689 GCA_044866355.1 Candidatus Limnocylindria bacterium
GGATTCGGAAGATGTCTTCGGGGCCTGTCACATCGTCAAAGAGGTCCGGAACCCTCGGGGTCCTCGCCGCAAGAAACGACCGGTGCCATTCATCTGGCTCATCTGTGGTGTACCGGCCCCCGTGATCACTGAACAGGACGATCACCGAATCCGGATCCGCCTCCAAGAGACGGTCCAGCAGGGTCAGGACGCGAAGGTTGAGGTTCGCAATCTGACCACCCATGCCAGTCGCCCACTCATCCCGGGAAATGCCAAGATGCTCGATCGTGCTGTCGAAGATGTGGCATGAATTAGGCCAGCAGGCGGGCGCGTCCAGGGGGGTGCCAGAGGCTGAGTAGAGAAACGGCGGATGGGGGACCATCACATGTGCAAGGATCCGTCGCGCATCGGCAGATTCGATGGCAACGAAGGCCTGCGCCACGTTGTACCGCAGACCATCCATCAGCAACCTCCCAGACCAGGCTGGCGCCAGCTGGCCGAAGATGGACTGGCCGAGCAGGTGGGCGTCGAAGTCATTGACCACGCTCGGGTCGATCCGCGGGCCGCCAACCAGGGTCACGTGCCCAACCGGTGGACTGATGACCAGGTAACCGGTCGGGAGGGAGAGCTCGTGACGGATCTCCCGCTTCTCGTCAACAGAACCCGCTCCATCCTCTACGTCGACGTCGCTGAGCATCGCCAGCAGAGTCTTGTTCGTGTACGTGTAGGTCGTGGTAGCCGATGAGTTCACATCGAACCCTCGAGCAGCCAGCTCGGCCTCGAAGGCGGAATTGTCGATACCCAGCTCCGCCAACCCATCTCCGCGTGGATATCCATCCAGGAGGACCACGACGATTCGCGGCCCGGATTCCTCCAGCGGACCGACCTGAAACTCGGCTAGGTCGATGCGCGATGCCGGACGGAGGAGCGCCATCGTCAGTAGGAGGCCGAGGGGGATGAGCGTGGCCTCGGTGGCGTCGAGGCGAATTCGCCGGCCGCTCCGCATCAAGATCCTGTTCGCGACGAGCGCGGTCACCAGAATGAGGGTCAACAGCAGGGCCAACAGCGCGCTCGCGAGCGCAATGAAGAACGCCAACGCCGCGGCGACCGGCGCCGCAAGCCGCCCGACGAGCAGGGACACAAGTCCGATCAGTGCGGCCACCCCTACGGCCACGATCAGAGGCCTGCCGAGATAGGCGAGCGGCAGCGCTTCCCCGGCGAACTTCGCAACAATGATGATCGCGAAGGTCAGCCAAGCGGCCAGCGCGGACATCGCCCATCGGCGGACCTTGCCCTGCCTGGCGTCCACTCTCAGGTTCGCTACGGCTCTGCCCTCATCCGGGATATCCGAAGCGGTACTCAAGGTGGGAGAGATTACGATGCGGCTCCAAGCCACGGGCCCGAAAGGCAGGGTGTGACAGCCTCGACAGTGTCGGCAAGCTCACGGCGTCGCCCAGGATCCGACCTGCCGCGCGGGGTCCCGATGCCACCGGACAGCCTCTCGGATGACGAGAGGGATAGCCGCGATGATCGGGACCATGAGGTTGCCCCAGTAAACATCCGGGAGCGGCACGGTCATTGCCAGGCCGAGCAGCAGGAAGGAAAGGTCGTCGCGCCGCGCGCGCCATGACGTGATCAGGAGGGCCGCGCCAGCCACGTAACCGACGAAGGTTGGTAGACCCAGGCAGGCGAAGGACGGGAACGCATAGTCCGGGCAGGCGGGTTCCGCATGCCCCAGGGCCGTGAGCCAGTCGCCGAGCCAGCTCGGGTGGGCGATGGTGATGAGCGCCGCGATGAGCGCGGCGACGAGTAGCGGCCCCTTCCAGACACCCTGTTTGCGAATCGTCCAGAGGAGCCCCGCGGCCGGAAATACCTTGATGAGGCCGAAGACGAGGGACGGGATCGCGGACCAGCGAGGCCAGAGCCACATGCTCCCCATGGCGGCGGCCACCATGGGCGAGATGTAGCCGGTCTTCAGGTCTGCGATCCCCACCTGGAAAACCGTGACGGCAACGGCTCCGACCGCGAATGCCGCCGGCATGGATAACCGGCCGACCTCACGACGGACCATCAGAAGCACGATCCCGATGAGGGCTACGATGCTGAGCGCATTCCAGGCGTACCAGAACGGCTCGCCCAGGGTGAATGGCAGAAGGAGGTATGCGCCGCTCGGCGGATACACAAATCCGAGGCCCCAGATCGCTTCGTCAAGCGCGTATGGGGCGGCCAGCTGCATGTCGGAGTAGGGCGTCACCCCGTCGATCACCCGCCGGGCTCCCTCCGCATACGACATGGCGTCTTCCCATTCCGCGTACACGAACGCGTTGGTCAGTGAGATCCGGAGCGACAGAGCCCCGATGGCCATCAGGGCGATGAATCCCACGAACTGGATTGGGCGACTGCTGCTGACCGCGGCAATAAGACCACGGCGCGGGGAGCTGGCACGTCTCATTCAGTCAGGCAGGGTACCGGCTCGACGAAGCGGAATACGATCCGCCAAATGCACCATACGCGTACCAGACGGGCTCTCGTGCCACTCCTCGCGCTCAGCGTGATCGGATGCACACCGACAAACGTTGCCCCGGGAAGTCCTGCGCCATCGGCTGGCGCCTCCGCTGCGGCATCGGCGTCGTCATTGGCCAGTGGCCAGGCCGTGGTATTGGCGGCTGGAGACATCGCCGGGTGCGACACTGGGGGCGACGAAGCCACGGCTGCGCTGCTGGACGGCCTGGACGGGAGCGTCCTTGCCCTCGGCGACCTCGCCTACGACGACGGCACGGCCGAGGAGTTCGCCGCGTGCTATGACCCGTCGTGGGGCAGGCACCGGTCCCGCACGTTCCCGACCCCCGGCAACCACGAGTACGAAACGATCAACGCCGCTCCCTACTTCGCGTACTTCGGCGCCGTGGCGGGTGACCCCGGCGAAGGCTGGTACTCCTTCGACCTGGGTGACTGGCACCTCATCGCCCTGAACTCGAACTGCGAGGAGATCGGCGGCTGCGGCATCGACTCGCCCCAGGCCGAGTGGCTGCGGGCGGACCTGGCCGCGCACGCCGCGCAGGCCACCGGCGCAACAACCGACTGCACCCTCGCCTTCTGGCACCACCCGCGCTGGAGCTCCGGCGACGAGCATGGATCGGATCCGCGGACCGATGCGCTCTGGCGCCTCCTCGCCACCGCCGGCGCCGAGATCGTCCTGACCGGCCACGACCACGAGTACGAGCGATTCGTACCGATGGACGCGGAGGGCGCCGCAACCGCCGAGGGACTGGCCGAGTTCGTGGTCGGGACCGGCGGCCGCCCCCTGTACGACTTCGCCACGCCGCTCGTCACCAGCGCGGCACGCGACAACTCCACCCAGGGGGTCCTGAAGCTCACCCTTCGCCCGGACGGCTACAACTGGGAATTCGTCCCCGTCTCCGGGACCGGCTTCTCGGACACTGGCTCCGCCGCCTGCCACTGAGCCCGCCACAGCGCGGCGCTCGCGGCCAGCAATGCCAGCGAGTTCGTCCACACGTTCGGAGCGCCAGCATGACGCCGATGGGCAGCAGCCAGGCCCGGTCCCGTCGGGCCGCGATCACCACCAGGGCCAGCGCCACTCGGCAGCCGGACCAGCCACGGCAGCGGCACCACCTGGATCCGCGGATCGGACCCGAGGTTGGCCACCACAGACCGATCCATTCCGCCCACAGATCGGGGGCTACCAGGAC
>JBIOTW010000028.1:0-10252 GCA_044866355.1 Candidatus Limnocylindria bacterium
GGACCTGGTGGCCATCACCGACCACGACCGGATCGACGGCGCGCTGCGCGCCCAGGCCATGCACGCGGCCGGCGACTATCACTTCGGCCTGGTGGTGGGCGAGGAGATCACGACCCGCAGCGGCCACCTGCTGGGCCTGTTCCTGACCCAGCCCATCCCGCCATTCCGATCGGTGACCGAGACGGTGGAGCGGATCCATGCCCAGGGCGGCCTGGCGGTGGCGCCCCATGCGCTGGGCATCTGGCTGTCCCTGGGATCGCGCAGCCTGCGACGCTTGGCTTCCGATCCCAGGCCTGAACGACGTTTGGACGCGGTGGAGCTGATCAACTCCACCCTCGGCGGGCGGCTGCGCCATCGGGCCCTCGCCCGGCTGAATGCCGAGGAGCTGCACCTCCCCGGCCTGGGCAGCTCTGATGCCCACGTCCTGGAGATGGTGGGCAGCGCCTGGACCACGTTCCCCGGCACCACCGCCGAGGACTTCCGGGCGGCGCTGGCGAAGGGTGACATCGAGGCGATGGGTGCTCACTGGAGCACGGCCCACAACGCGGCGGTGTACGGACGTCAGCTGGTGGCCAAGGCGCGGAAGCTGGGGCATACTCTGCGCCCGTCCGGAGAGTGGCGATGAGCGTCACCGAGGCCGCCAAGGCCGACCGCCTCGATGTCAGTGGGGAGCCGAGCCCACCGGTTCCCCGCCCGCCGCTGAAGATCGGCATCGTGAGCCCCTACGGCTTCCCGCATCCGGGCGGCGTCAACGAGCACGTCCGGCACACCTACGAGGAGCTCCGCTCACTCGGCCACGACGCCTGGATCATCACCCCCAAGTACGGGCGCGAGCGCGACAGCGAGGGTCATGTCATTCGCCTCGGCACCGGATGGGCGGTGCCCAGCAACGGGAGCGTCGGTCGCCTGACCGTGGGCTGGCGGCTTCGGCCCCGGGTTCGGGACCTGCTGGCCGCCCATCGGTTCGACATCCTCCACTACCACGAGCCGTTCGTCCCGTTCCTGTGCCCGGTTGTGCTGCGAGAGTCGAAGTCGGTCAACGTCGCGACGTTCCACGCCTTCGGCGGCTTCTCCCCGTCGTACTGGCTCGGTCGTCGGGCCGCGGCAAGCCTTGTCGCCCGGCTCCACGGCCGGATCGCGGTCAGTGGCGCCGCCCGCCACTTCATCAGCCGCTACTTCGAGGGCGACTACCGGATCATCCCGAATGGAGTCGAGATCGAGCCGTTCGCGACCGCCGAGCCGTTCGAGGAGCTGCGGGACGGGACCTTGAACATCCTGTTCGTGGGCCGGCTGGAAGACCGCAAGGGCCTGTCTTACCTGTTGCGTGGCTACCATCGGCTCCGGAAGCGCCACGTTGACGCCCGTCTGATCGTGGTCGGCGAGGGGCCCCGGCTGCGCGAGTACCGCCGCTACGTCGCCACCCGCCGCATCCGCGACGTCGAGTTCGTGGGCCACGTGTCGCAGACCGCGAAGCTGCGCTACTTCGCGAGCGCGGACATCTTTTGCGCCCCGTCCACCGGCCAGGAGAGCTTCGGGATCGTCCTGCTGGAGGCCATGGCCGCCAGCCTGCCGATCGTGGCCTCCGACATTCACGGCTACAAGAACGTCGTCTCACGCGACGTCGAGGGCTACCTGGTGGAGCCGCGCAACCCGCGCGCCATCGCCGCCGCGCTGTACAAGCTCGCCGGCGATCCGGACCTGCGGGACCGGATGGGTGAGGCCGGCCGGATCAAGGCCGAGGACTACTCGTGGGAGCGCGTCACCCAGCAGCTGGTGGCCTATTACCACGAGGTCCGCGACCGGGTCCTCGCAGGACGCGCCGTCTCCTAGCGGAACGCGCCGTCTCCTAGCGGAACGCGCCGTGTCCTGGCGGAGGGCCCGCGGGTGCCCGGTGGCGGTGTCACAGTCGTTCGTGCTATCGCGTTATCGTGCTATCGCGCTACACGATGTCACGAAGCGCTGTGATGCTAGAAGGGCTTGCGGTAGCTCCGCTCGCGGGTGTGGACCACGAACCCGTTGGCGTAGTAGACGCCCAGGGCGCCGGTGGGGTTGTCCCCGTCCACGCCCAGGATGGCCTCAGTCATCCCGCGATCGCGAAGGGCGACGAGGCTCTGTGACACCAAAGCACGCGCCAACCCGCGACCGCGCCAGGGCCGCCGCACGCTCACCCCGGACAGCAGCCCTCGGCGCGCGCCCGTGGCCTCGTTGAATTCGCGCATCACCACGTTCGAAACCGATCCCGCCACCTCGTCACCATCCCACGCCACCCGCCAGATGCCGGGCTCAAAGGATGGCCCACTGAAGTATCGCTGGAACATCTCCTCCCCACCGGCGATGCCGCCCCAGTGGTCGGCAAAGGCTTCGACTTCGGCCTCCCACACCTGGCGGTAGTGCTCGGGTCGCATCGGCCGGACCTCGATCCCCGCCGGCAGCGGGAATTCGGCCACGTCAGCCGCGAGGTCGGGTCGGAGCATCTCGAAGAAGTAGCGAGCCACGGTGAAGCCCTCGGACTCGTAGAGGGCCAGCGCCCCGACCTGCGTCTCCGCAGCCCAGGTTTCGAAACGGCGCTCCACGCCGGGAGCCACGTCCTGCGTGGCTGCAATCTCGCGCAACCGCCGGTGGTTTGGCCCGCAGGATGGCGCGACCCAGGCCGCGTCGCCGCCACTCGGGGTGTACCGCGCCCCACGAGGCGTAATCGCGGCCCCCGTCGGCGTCATCCATCCAATGGACCTTGCCGTACCCCACCAGCCGGTCCTCCACCAGCGCGACCATGCAATCGCGGAGCGGGTCGTACCCCGACGGATGGGCGAACCATTCCCCCAGGCCAGGGGCGTCGTTTCGATCCTCGACGCTGTCCGCCTCGTTGGCGGCGTTGAACAGCTCAGCCAGGGGTTCCAGGTCGGGGAGGCGCAGGCGACGGAAGGTCAATCGCGGGATCGGGGGCGCATCGGTGACGACCACGGTGTCCGCCGCCACTGTCATCGGTCCACCTCGAGCGGCCGTCGATAGGCGGTGAACTTCTCGGTCACCACGAAGCCGTTGTCGGTGTAGACGCCCATCGCCCCGGTCGGGTTGTCCGCGTCGACTCCGAGGATGGCCTCGGTCATGCCCCGCTCTTTCAGCAGGGTCAGGCTGCGCGCCACCAGGGCGCGGGCCAGCCCTCGACCCCGCCACGGGCGGCGGGTGAAGACCGAGTCCAGCCAGCCCTGCAGCAGGCCCAGCTGGCGGTTGGAATCGGCGTAGATGGCGTTG
Source organism: Candidatus Limnocylindria bacterium (assembly GCA_044866355.1). Lineage (GTDB taxonomy): Bacteria > Chloroflexota > Limnocylindria > QHBO01 > QHBO01 > DASTEQ01. Next base: position 3,253 of record JBIOTW010000028.1, read on the forward strand.
ATCGACGCGCCGGCGATCTCGTCGCCGTCGAACGCGATGACCCACAGGTTCGGATCGAAGTCCGGGTCGTCCATCCACTTCTGGAACAGCTCGTCTGACCGATCCATCCCGCCCCAGTGGTCCATGAAGGCTTCGACATCGGCCTCGAACACCTGGCGGGCATCGGCGCGGGTGACCGGCCGGATCTCGAGCCCGTCCGGCATCGGCATGTCGACGATGGGGTCGGCGAGCGGCCTGACCATGTGGAAGAACCAGCGGACCGCCTGCATCCCCTCGCGTTGCAGCAGGGCGTGGGCGCCCAGGTCCCGCTCGGCCGCGAACGCGCCGACCACCTTGGGACCGGTGTCCGGCTGGCCAGCCGCGATCTCCCGGATCCGTCGCTGGTTGGCGGCCCACAGCGCCGAACCGACCCCGCGGCGACGCCAGGCAGGGTCCACCTCGCACCAGCTTCGGTACTCGCGCAGCCCATCGGTGGTGTCGATCCACGACGCCCGCCCGAACCCGACCACGGCGGCGCCCGACGAGCCGTCCACTTCGGCCAGGACCACGTCACCGTCAGGATTCATCCGCTCGGTGGCCCGCATCTCGATCGCCATCTGCTCGAGGTTGGTCCGCTCGCTGATGCCATCGGTCCCCGCGGCCGCGTTGGAGATGCGGACGATGTGGGGCAGGTCGTCAGAGCCGGCCCAGGGGCGTATCCGGACCTTCGTTTTCACGTCCGTCTCAGCGCCCATTTCAGCCTTCATGTCAGCCCACCCTCTTCAAGCGCCCGGTTCTTTTAGCGTATCGCTCGGCCCGCCCGAAGGCCCATAGCCCCAACGGTATGAACACGAAGCCCATCAGGGCCAGGGGCCACGCGTCGTGGAGCAGCGCGCTGACCGGCGTGCCGTCGATCAGTCCCTCCCTCACCGCGTCCAGCACGTACGTGGCCGGGCTGAAATTGCTCAGGAACTGCATCCACTCGGGGAGGATCTCCACCGAGTAGTACACCCCGCTGATGAGCAGCAGCACCGACTGCAGGACGAACGTCATCTGCGCCCCGCGCTCCACGTACATGAGCGGCAGGATGGCGGTCATGATCCCGATCCCGATGAACGAGAACGAGCCCAGGACCATGAACACCGCGGCCGTGCCGAGATCGGCCTGGGCCAGGTCCAGGTCGAAGAACAGCGCCAGCACCACGAGCATGACCACGGTGTGGATGAACCCGTAGGTCACCGCAAAGATGGTCGAGCCCAGCATATGGGTCCAGCGCCGCACCGGGGCCATGAACGTGTACTCCAGCGTTCCTTCCCAGCGCTCCCAGGCCACCGTCTCGGCGATGAAGCTGAACAGGATGGAGAGGTAGTTCCAGAAGATGGCGCCGATGACCAGGGTCAACAGCAGGCGCTGGTCGTTCTCGGACCGACCGATGAGGGCGACCGCCAGGGCGCCCGCCACCGAGTAGACGAGGAAGGCGACTTCCCAGCCCCAGTAGCGCTTGGTGAGGTTGAAGTTCCGCTCGACGAAGGCGTACGAGGCCTTCAGCTCGCGGGTCAGGATGGCCATCTACTCGTCCCTTACTCGTTCCTTACTCGTCCTCTTCCGACTCCGGCTCCTCGATGTCGTCATCGAGGGAGCGACCGGTGAAGGTCATGAACACGCTGGACATGGTGGGTGGCTGCTTGTGCTCCGCGGCCACCCTTGCCATGAGCCCGGCGGGGGTGTCCTCGGCCACGATCCGCCCGTCGTTCAGGATCGCGATCCGCCGGCACAGACGCTCCGCCTCGTCCAGGTCGTGGGTCGTCAGCACGATCGTGGCGTTGTGGTTGTCCCGCACGTCCTCGATGAAGCTCTGCACGTCCAGCTTGGACCGTGGGTCCAGGCCGGTGGTCGGCTCGTCCAGGAGCAGGAGGATGGGGCTGGTCAGCAGGGCGCGGGCGATCGCCACCTTCTGCTGCATGCCCCGGCTCATCTGCTCCAGCGGGCGGGACAGGCGCTTCTCGGAGATCCCCAGCCTCGCCAGGATGGCGATGGCCTCCGCGCGGGCGGGCTTCGCCTCCATCCCGTACAGGCGCGCGGCGTAGATCAGGTTCTCGAAGGGCGACAGCTTCTTGAAGAAGGCCGCGTCCACGCTCACGCGGTTGATCAAGCGTTTGACCGCCATCTCGTCGCGCTCGATGTCGTAGCCGAAGATCTCGACCCGCCCGGTGTCCAGGGTCAGCAGCGTCGAGAGGAGCCGGATGAGGGTCGACTCGCCGCTTCCGTTGGCGCCCAGGATCCCGTAGATCTCGTTTCGCTCGATCCGGATCGACACGTCGTTGACGGCCACCACCGGGCGCTTCTTGCGTCCCACCTTGAACCGCTTCGAGACGTGCTCGGCGAGCACGGCCGGCTGGTCGGACTGGCCCGGGGCCAGCATCGGCTCAGGCAGCACCACCTGCGGCGTCGGCACCGGTGCGGTGGGGCGCTCCTGGGTCACCGTCTTCGTCTGTGGGTCGAGTCCGGTCTGCATCTTGGGTTCCTGTCTGTCTGGACCGATGTTTTCGGTGAACCGATGTCTCAGGACCGATGCGGACCGGGCACAAAAAGGCCGTGGTCCGGATCGGTCCCACGGCTGGGGTCTGAGTCGGCGGCTGGGCCGCCGGATCGTCAGCTGGTCGTGGGCGCAGATCTCCCGTTTCGCGGGGCGTTGAGCGTGCAGGTCATGGCGATGCGGCTCCTCGTTGCGAACGGGAAGGGTGGCGGGTGGCGGCTACACCCGGCGTTGGTCGCCGGCGGAGTCTACGGGCGCCGGTCCGGCGGTGTCAAGAAAACTGCGGGGTAGTAGTTAGGGAGCGCGAAGTTGCCCCCGGGCGACCGGTCGCCGGTGGGGGCGAGTGAGAGCAGAGATCCTTCAGCCGCGTTACACCGATGGTGTAACGGTAAGCAGGAGCGGCGAACGGACGCCGAGCCCGGCGCTCGTGTCGGCAATCACTTCGCCCATCCAGCCGATAGCGTCCAAGGTCCATTCCGACAGCTGCGCCCGGAGTGTCAGCCCATGCAAGGGCGGGCCGTTCCAGAGCCTGTCGTCGAATGGAGGCGCAAGGACAGCCTCTGGACCGCCGACACCGTCGGACAGGACCGAAAAGACGTCCTGATCCAAACGGCGGAGGCGCGTGACGAGCGCGCGGGCGACAGCGGAGATCACCGGATCCTGCCCGCTGTTCACATTGACCTCTACCTGAACTCGCGATCCGGGATCGGATTCGTTGAACCAGTACATCGTCAGCATCGACGGCACGAGGGCTTCGGGTGGGCGCATGGAGGAATCGAGGCCCTGTACCGGAAGCAGGAGTTGCACACCCTCAAGCTCTAGTGCCCCGACGCGGTTTGTCGCGTCGCCAGCACAATGCAGGAATGGCTGCACGGGTAATGGTCGGTCGCGCGCGACAGCCTCGACTTCGACTTGGAACCAGGCCGCCAGGGGTGGCTCGGGCGGAGCTAGCGGGTGGTCCCACCCGGCGTCGTTCATGGACCATAGCCCGCCAGCCCCGAGGTCCCCAACCGCGGTGGTTCTGCCACTGCCTAGACCATCGAGCCAACCCATGGCCAGCGAACGCTGGTAGAAGAGCGAATATGCGTCGCCTTCTGGTTCAGGGCGAGGCCAATCGTGCGGGACCATCTTGCCGTAGAGGGCGGCGAACATGGTTCCAACAGTCTGGGGTGTTGCCGGATCCACACCGGGCCGCGCTGAGTCCGGGGTTGTCACGCTCGTAGGTCGATCTCAGTAGTCAAACATTCACGAGAATACCCGGCAGTAGACGTTCGCCGTGTTGTACGGCTGTTCGGGTGTGTCCGCTTCGTCCCCCCGACCGGCAACTTCGCGCTCCCTATCTACTACCCCGTCAAGAAACTGGCTTGGTAGGCAGCGTCACCAGAAGTCCTGAAAGTTCGCCGTCAAGAAGCGGGTCGAAAGGGAGTGGAGTTGCCAGGCCCCGCTGCCAGAATGTGGACGGACCGTGAGGAGACGATGACGTGAGGACCGCGCCGCGCGGCGCCATTTTCTGGGGATCGGCGCTGGTAACCGCGGGATTGGTGATCCTGGCCATTCAGCAGGGCTTCATCAGCAATGAGACCCTGGCTGAAGTTACGCGGTGGTGGCCGCTGATCCTTGTGGGCGCCGGCCTGGCGGTCATCTTCGCCGGCGCGCTTGGCTCCGTCGCGACCGCGCTGGCCGGAGTGCTGCTGGGAGGGCTGATCGGGGGGCTCATCGCGACCGGAGGGTCGTTCCCGACCGCGTGTGCCGGCGACGATCCGGGTCCGCTGGACGCCTTCGCCGACGGGTTCTTCGCGGAGAGCGCAGCGGACGTGGAACTCGACCTCAACTGCGTCACCCTCGTCTTGGCCGGGGGCATGGGCGAGGGGTGGGTCGTCCAGGCCGACGCGGAGACGGCGTCCGACCTCGAGCTGGACGCGGGCGACGCAAGCCTGGAGATTCGCTCCGGCGACGCGGTGTCCCTCGGCGGGCATGGTCACGTCGCGGCGGTTCTCCCCGCCGCAGCGGGCATCAACCTGTCGACGTCGCTCAACGCGGGGGAGGCCACCCTGGAGCTCGGCACCGGCCAGTGGGGCGCCATCGACGTGGAGGGGAACGCAACGTCCATTCGCATCGACCTCTCGGACGCGGTCGCGGACACGGTCGAGGCATCGCTGAACGCCGGGTCGGCCGGCATCCAGTTCTCGGACCAGAGCCAGATCGGATCGGTACGGCTCAGCGCGAACGCCGGCGAGTTCCATGTCTGCGTGCCAGATGGCATGGGCCTCCAGGTCACCATGGGCAGCGATGTCGCGGTGGGCCACAACCTTGACGACCAGGGATTGACCGAGGACGGGGACGTGTGGCGGACACCGGGCTATGCATCGGCCGAATCTCAAATCGACATCGTGTTCAGCGGCAACGCCGCCGCATTCACGCTCAACCCGGAGGGAGGCTGCTGATGAATCGTCGTCTGTACCGATCCGTGGTCGATCGGCGCATCGGAGGTGTGGCGGCGGGGACCGCCACCTACTTCGACATCGATCCTTCGATCTCCCGGGTGCTGTGGATCCTGTTGGCGATCGTCTCGGGCGGCGTGTTCCTGATCGTGTACCTGGTGATGTGGGCGGTCGTCCCCGAAGAGCCATATCCCGCTGCGGGCGGCGCTCCGGGCGGCGCGGGGGCCTCAGCGTCGTCATCGGGTGAGGCGAGCGAGGAAGCAGCCGCCGCAGCGGGCTCACCAGCTCCTCCGGCTTCGTGGCCGCCAGGTGGTCAGCACACGAGCGGGCCCAGCGGTCGCGTGATCCTCGGCGCCATCCTGATCCTCATCGGCGCCTGGTTCCTGGCCGACGAGTTCCTACCCTGGCTGAACTTTGACCTCGTGTGGCCCATCGGCCTGGTCGTCATCGGCGTCCTGATCCTGGCTACCGCTCTTCGTCGCCCTACCTGACGCGCCCTCCGCGATTGACGCGACCTCCGGCACGGCGAGGCGCGCGGGCAGCCGGCCACCGAGGAGGTCGCGCCCGAACGAGGCAAACGCCGCCCCCGCCAGCGACACCATGGTCGCCACGGCCAGCACGAACCCATCGGAGCTGATCAGGGGTGGCCGGTCGCCCTGGGGCGGGCCCGGGAACTGGAACGCGTAGTTCCACGGCGGCAGGGCGCGGGCCGCGTTGATGTACCAGTCGGGCATGGCCAGGGCCGAGTTGAGCGGGTAGATCAGGAGCCCGGTCACCGCCACCGCCACCAGGAACGCGATCCCGTAGTCGCGCAGCCATCGGTCCCGCAGGACCTCGTCCAGCACGTAGGCGATGGCCACGAACGCGAACAGAACGGCGGTCAGGTAGTGGTACTGGAACGTCGCGCGCTCGATCCGGGCCCAGGGCACGAATTGGAAGCAGAACGCGACCACCAGCAGCAGGAGCGCCCACGACCGCCGTCGCCAGGCGAGCAGGAGCGCCGCCCCGATGGCCGGCACGCTGGCCCAGAACAGGACCGGGTTGCCGCCGTTGTAGGTGGTCGCGACGCGGAGCAGGTCGAACGAGTGGCTGTAGAACCAGACCGGCTTGAGGTCCAGCGGCCAGCTCCACCACGGCGACGAGGCCGCGTGGCCGGCCTGCAGGCCGTAGTGGTAGCCGAACATCTGGGCGTGGAGCTCGTCCATCGACCAGGCGTAGCCGGGGCCTGAGTTTGGGATGGCGAACGAGTGGCCCACGTCCAGCCACGGGATGAACGTGGCCACGTACACGGCCAGCGGGACGATCAGCAGGCAGGCCAGGATCCACGGCCAGGCGAACCCGCCCATCTCCGCCGGGCTGAACCAGCGGGCGTCACTCCTCGGTCGACGCAGGCTCCAGATGGCGCGGGCGAGCAGGAGCAACGCACCGATGCCGAGCGCGACGAAGGCCGGCCACTGCGCCTCCAGGCCACGGAACAAGACGCCGAAGCCGAGCTCGACCAGGCTCCCCGGCTCGCGACCGGCGATGGTCGGGAAGGCAAGGGCGAACGACAGCCCGATAACCCCGGTCACCAGGGCCAGGCCCGGAACCGCCAGCAGCTCGTTGCCGGGCAGGCGCACCGGCCGGACCCAGGCCAGGGCCAGCGCCAGGCCCAGGACGCCGAGGGCGATGACGGTGAACGGCCAGGGCGGCCACGGCGACCCGGGCCACGGGGCGCCCATCCCCACGGCCACCACCGCGAAGCCCGTCGCGGCAACCAGGATGAACCGGCCCAGCTGGGATCGGAGCAGGACCAGGAACCACAGACCGATGAGCGCGTACCAGCCCACCCACTTGGACGCGGCGGCCAGACCGATCATGACCCCGACCAGCGGCAGCACCCACCACGCGCTGCGCTTCCATCGGCCGCCCCAGATCGGCCAGAACAGGGCGTACGCGGCCACGATGAAGGTCGCCACGAAGATGTCGTTCATCGCGATCCGGCTCATGGCGAAGCCCATGAGGTCGGTGGCCACGAACAGCCCGGCCAGGACCGCGATGGCGC
>JBIOTW010000029.1:0-3818 GCA_044866355.1 Candidatus Limnocylindria bacterium
GTCAGCAGCGGCTCCACGCCCTCCCGCGCGAAGCTCAGCAGGAACCCAAGGGCGTACGGGATGAGGACGAACCCCACGCCCACACCCACGGCGAACAGGGCCAGGCCCGCGAGCAGGAACGGCCACAGGAGGCGACGCTCCCCCGGCAGCAGCCCGGGCGTCACGAATCGCCAGATCTCGAACAGGATGACCGGCATGGCCAGCGCCACGCCGATGAAGCCGGCGATCTTGAGCTGGGCCACGAAAGCGCCGCCGGGGCTGGTGAAGTAGATCGTGTCGAACTCGTCGGGCAGCGGCTGACGGAGGAGGTCGAGGACCGGGCCGGAGACGAGGAAGCCGGCGACGGCGGCCACGGCAATCGCGGCGATGGTGATCATCAGCCGGCGGCGCAGCTCTTCGAGATGCTCGACCATGGTCATCGTCGACCCGTCGCTGCTCACGGGCTCACCGCTCGGTCAGCCGTGGGTGACTCCCCGGACGTGGAGGGCGGGCGATCAGGTCTTCGGCGTGGTGTCGGACGACTTCGACTCGCCGCGGATCGAGTCCTCGATCTCGCTCGAGGCCTTGCGGAACTCGCGGATGCCGCGTCCGATGGCGTTGCCGATGTCTGGCAGCCGACCGGGCCCGAACAGGATGAGCACGATCACCAGGACGATGATGAGCTCGGGGGCTCCGATGGATGGCATCTTGCGGCCGACTCTCCTCAGCTGGTGGCGCCGAGTGTAGCACCGGCCTTCCGCATGTCGTCCAGCCACGTCTGGGCCGTATCGGCGGCCGCGCGCCGCCAGTCAGCGCCCCGCGCCCGGTCGGCAATCGCGCGCGACAGGTTGACGAGGCCGGGGGCCCACGCCCCGTGACAGGAGGCCACCGCGCGCTCCAGGTCGCCGCCCTGGGCACCCACGCCCGGCACCAGGAAGCCCGGACCGGGCACTTCGGAGCGGAGGTGTTCCAGCTCACCCGGGGCGGTGGCGCCCACGACCAGCCCGACCCGGCCATCGGACCAGCGCTCGGCGGCCCAGCGGGCGACCGCGAAAGCCAGCGTCTGGCCGTCCACCGCGAGGTCCTGGAGCCGGCCCGCACTCGGGTTCGAGGTTCGGGCCAGCAGGTAGACGAGGCTTCCGGGAAAGGCGAGGAAGGGCTCGACCGCGTCCTCCCCGAGGTAGGGCTGAAGGGTGACGCCATCGGCTCCCAGCCGTCCCAGCAATGCCTCCGCGTACCGCTCGGCGGATGGACCGATGTCGCCGCGCTTGGCGTCGATGAGCACCACCGGCCCTGGCGGAATGGCGGCCCGGACCCGCTCGAGGGCCGCCCAGCCAGCCGATCCGAAGGCCTCGAAATACGCCGTGTTGAGCTTCACGGCCACGGCCGACTCCGCCGCGGCCTCGACCAACCCGTGGGCGAAGGTTTCGATGCCGCCGACGTCCGCCGGCAGGCCTTCGGGGAGCGAATCGGGGCGCGGGTCGATGCCCAGGCACAGCGGCGCTCCCAGCGAGGCGGAACGTTCGCGGAGGCGATCGATCGGTGACGTCGGGTCGGTCATCCCAGCGCGACCATCGGCTCGGGCATCCGCGCGGGAAGCCGCCTGGCCGCCAGCGGCGAGGCGTCGGAGGTGGCGTAGTCGAGCACCCGGAGCTGAAGCCGCGGCTCGCCCTCCACGGTCCGTGCTTCGAGATAGCCCACGACGTCGATCGCCGTGCCCTCGGGAGGCGTCTCACGCTCCGGAGCCACGCTGAATGCAATGGCGTCGATGGTCTCGAGACCTCGCCTCAGGCGCAGCGACAGATGGTCCTCTCCGGCGCCAACCCGCCGGGCGCCGGACACCGTGAGCCCGGTCACCGCCAGCATCGGCTGCTCGTGACCCGGCCCGAACGGCGCCAGCTGAGCCAGCTCGCGGAGAAGCGGCCAACCGACGTGGCGCGCGGTCAGCACCAGGTCCACGCTGAGCAGCCCCGGCCGAACCACGATCTCGGCCGCGGCAGGCGGGTACGGCCGCGGCAGGGCCGCGAAGGCAGCCGCGAAGGCATCCCAGGCCTCGGGCAGTGCGCTGAAACCGCCTGCCGCGGCATGCCCTCCCCGCTTGGTGAGATACGCCCCGCAGGCTTCCAGGCCCGCCGAAACGTGGAAGTCCGGCGTCGCTCGAACCGAGCCGCGGAGCTCGGATTCCAGCAGGGCGGCCGCGGCGACCGGTCGCGCCAGCTCGTCGGCCAGACGACCGGCGACCAGGCCCAGCAGGCCCGGCGGCCACGCGTCGTGACGAAGCGCGAGTGGGCCGTTGGCCGATGCGTCTCGAGCGGTCGCGGCCGCCGCGAGCTCGCGCCCGGTGTCGATGGCGGCCGTCGTCAGCTCCCGCCGGCGCAGGTGGACCGCCTCGAGCTCGGTCAGGCGTGCCTCGGCGGCGGCCGGATCCTCCTCCACCAGGAGGTCGAGGGCCAGCTCCGCCTCGGCGATGCGCCCGGCCGCGTTCAGGCGCGGCACGATGCCGAAACCGACGTCACGGGCAGTTGGCTGACCGGGATCCTCCGCCGAGCGGGCGACCAGCCCGCGCAAGCCCGGATGCCGGGTGACCGCCAGCTCGGCGAGCCCCATTCGGACGATGGCGCGGCACTCCCCGGTCACGGGGGCGAGGTCGGCAATCGTGCCAATCGCCGCCAGGGCGGCCAGGTCCTCCGTTGCGACCCCCCGCCGGCCGACCAGCGCACTCGCCAACCGGAACGCCAGGCCGGCGCCGGTCAGGTCGGGATTCGGGTATCGGCAGTCGAGTCGATGCGGATCCACGACCGCCACCGCGGCCGGCAGCTCGGCCGGCGGAATGTGATGGTCGGTGACCACGACATCCATTCCGAGAGCGCGGGCGGCCGCGACCTCGACGCGGTTCCCGACCCCGCAGTCGCAGGTGACGACCAGGCGCACGCCCCGACGGGCCAGCGAGTCGAGACCCTCCAACGAGAGGCCGTAACCCTCCGCCAGGCGAGACGGGACGTACCGAATCGGCTCCACTCCGAGCCGTCGCAGCGCCAGCACCCAGATCGCGACGGCGGTCATGCCATCCGCGTCGTAGTCGCCCCAGATCGCTATCGGCTCGTGGTGAGAGATCGCGGCCTCGATGCGGTCCAGCGCCGCATCGGCATCGGTCATCAGCTCGAGCGGAGCCAGGTCGGCGGGCCCGGCGTTCAGGAAGCGAGCCACCTCGGCATCGGTCCACATCCCGCGTCGCGCCAGGAGCGTGGCCACCGGTGCGCCGAACCCCGCCAGCAGCGGCGGCTCGTCAACGGGTGGGGGGAGCAGCCACTCGAACCGGGGTTGAATCATGTGCCGCCATGGTAGAGGCGGCGCCTGCGTGGCGAGTTACCGGGACGCGCCTTACCGGGACGCGCCTTACCGGGACGGCGCGCGACGGGCCTTGCGGCGATCCGCCCACTCGTCCCACGCCACGAGGATTTGGCTGGCGTTGAAGATGGACGAATACGTCCCACTCACGATGCCGATGAGCAGGGCCAGGGTGAAGGTCTGGATCGTGACCGGGCCCAGGAGGAGGAGCGCGGTCAGGGTCACGACCACGGTGAGCGACGTGTTGATGGAGCGAGCCAGGGTCTGCAGGATGGAGTGGTTGACGATCGCTCCGAATGACTCCCCGGCGTGGCGCAGCCGGTTCTCCCGGATGCGGTCGAACACCACGATCGTGTCGTGGACCGAGAAGCCGACGACCGTGAGCAGGGCGGTCACGAACAGGGCATCGAACTCCAGTGCGAAGAAGTAACCCAGGATCGCGAAGATCCCGATCACCACGATCACGTCGTGCAGTAGGGCGATGATCGCCG
>JBIOTW010000030.1:0-10497 GCA_044866355.1 Candidatus Limnocylindria bacterium
TCGACGACCAAGCCGTCGAACCTCCAATCGATGTCGTCATGCGCCAGGCGCAAGCGACGTTCGCGGACCTCGCGCTGGCGCACGCTGTAAGCGCGGCGCCGACTTCCCTGATGACGTGGACGACCTCGGCTCATGTGCACCCTCCTGTCGCGTGGGACTGGCTACTGCTCGCTAACCGCTCGCCGGAGTGAGCTTCTCGGCGGCTCGCAGCCGCGCGCTCCGCGAGCGGCGGTTGCGGGCAACCTCTTCGGGCGACGGGCGGATGACCCGTCGCGTGAGTACCTCCACCTGGGCTCGATGCCCGCATGTGCAGACCGGGGGCAGCGGGACCTCGAGGCAGTCGCGCGCCTCGCGAGCCAAGAATCGCTTGACGATCCGGTCCTCGAGTGAGTGGTAGCTGATGATGGCCAGCCGGCCGGCCGGCCGCAGCACCTCGAGGGCGGCGGCAAGGCCCGCCTCCAGCGCCTCGAGCTCGCGGTTGACCGCCACCCGAAGGGCCTGGAAGGTCCTGGTGGCCGGGTGGATACGTCCGCTGTCGGCCCCCCTGGCCGGGACGGTTGCAGCCACCACGGCCGCCAGGTCGGCCGCCGTCACGAGGCGGCCCGACGCACGCGCCGCCAGGATCGCCTTCGCGATGCGGCCTGCGCGGCGCTCTTCACCAAACGTCGCGAGGATTCCGGCGAGCTCTCGCTCCGAGGAGCGGTCGATGAGATCCAGAGCCGAAAGACCACGCGTTTCATCGAATCTCATGTCCGGCGGCGCGTCTGCCGTGAAGGCGAACCCGCGCCGCATGTCGGCCAGCTGGTAGCTCGAGAGCCCCAGGTCGAAGAGGACGCCGTCGAGCGGGACGAAGCCCTCGGCGCGCGCCACCTCCACCAGCTGCGTGAAGTTGGCGTGTCGGACGACTGCCCGGTCCCCGAAGCGCGCCAGGAAACGAGACGCCTCACGGACGGCCGCCGCATCGGCATCGAGGCCAAGCAGGCGGCCGTCCGGAGACACGGCCTCCAAGAGTCGCTCGGCGTGCCCACCGCCACCGACCGTGCAGTCCGCGATGGAGCTGCCGGCACGGAGGGCCAACGAGGTGAGAACCTCGTCGACGAGAACCGGCAGGTGCCCTTCTCCCATGCGCGACTGTCCCTCAAGGGTCGGTTGGCGGGCCGAGCGGCCCGGAGACGCATCAATGGCCGGGTCATGGCGTGCGTCATGGCGCCACGGCCCTCAGATCCCCAGGTCCTGCAACTGTTCTGCCAGGGCTTCAGGGTTTCCCTCGATCCGGGATCGGTACGGCTCCCAGGCGGAAGGCGCCCAGATCTCGAGACGGTTCAATGCGCCCACCACGATCACCTCGCCGGGCTCGAGTGCGGCATACGTCCGCAGGTAGCCCGGGACCAGCAGACGGCCCTGCTTGTCGAGCTCCACGTCCACTGCGCCAGATGTCATGAACCGACCGAACTCCCGTGCCTTGGCGCTGGTCAGCGGGAGGCCGCGGAGCTTTTCCGCGAGCTCGGCCCATGCATCACGAGGGAAGACCGCGAGGCAGGCGTCGAGCCATCGGGTCAGGGTCGCCCCTTCCGCCAGGCGAGCACGAAAGCGCACCGGCACCGCGATCCGGCCGCGGTCGTCCAGCGCGTGGCGGTACTCGCCAGTAAGGAAGGGGGTCCTCTCCACTCGATCCGCCTACCATTGTTCCCCATTTGGCCCCACATTGAGCCACAGGGCGCCATCTTACAGGGCAATGGAGCCCCGTCAAGGACTTTTTCAGCAGATTTCGGAGGGGGCCGGAAAAGGTGGACCGAGGGGTGGGCTAGGTCTCGTCCTCGGGCACATCCAGCCAGCGCAGCGATCCGTCGGGCGCCTGATACACCTCGCGGATCTGGAAGTCGCCCGACCGGTCGCGGATGAATGACCACCCGGCCAGGGCGCCTTCCGTTTCGCGCCAGTGCAGCAGCCCGTTCGACGCGACCACCCGGTCCACGGGCCCCTGGCTGGTGCCTGAGAAGGTCTGGACCGACTGGGCCAGGATCGCGCCGTTGTCGTCGACTCGGAAGACGGTGTTGTCGCCCGCCTGGACCGTCACTTCGTAGCCGATGAAGGTGTCGCTAGGCCCAGGGGTGGGAGCGACGGAGGGGGCGACGGTCGACGTCGGTTCCGCCTCAGATGGGCTCGGCTCGACGGTCAGGGATGGAACGGGGCTGGGGGTTTCGCGCGCGACGGCACCCGGTCCGGCCAGCATCCACCAGGCGCCTGCGCCACCCACGAGCAGGAGCAGGACGAGAAGCGCCGCAACCACCCGACGGCGTCCCCCACCCCCGCTGGCCGCCACCGGACGAGGTTTGGGCTGGACCGGAGGTGGCGGCGGCGGGACGCGCTGCTGCGGACGACGGAGGGCGTCCAGCTCGTCGCTCGGAATGACGAGCACGCCTCGCAGGTAGCGCGGGCAGTTGGCGTATCCCCGCTGGAGGCAGACGTTGCGCTGATACTCGTTCGAGATCGGTTCCGGGTCGCCGAAGGCATAGCAGCGATGCTCGTCGGTGGCCTGCTCGTGATAGTCCGCCCGCGACGTGGCCAGCGCCAGGAAGGGGCAGACGTTCTCGGGACGTTTGGCAAGTTTCTCGAACAGGGCCTGCCGATCTGCGTCGGCCGCAGACTGGGCCGCGGACTTGCCCCGCCTGAACATGCTGCGAGGATACTGCTCCGCGGGATTCGTACCCCCCGTACGAACGCGCCATTGAGCCCCACTCCCCCACAGCGCAGGCTCGAATCGCCATGGCGGTCGAACGTAGCGACGCGCCGCAGCGGATCCCGATTCCGCGCTCCGGACAGATCCGTCGCTGCAGCATGCGGCACGTCGCCATCACCCCGGTTCCAGGGGGGCGCCAAGTGGAGCTCAGCTGCCTGCTGGGTGGGCGCGACCGGCCGCTTTCTCTGGGCACCTTCGACGACGCGCGACCGATCTGCAACGCGTGCACGGCCAAGGGAATCTGGCGCGCGGACGAGGACTGAACCTGGAGAGCGGCCTGTAAGCCGAGTTCTGTCCCGGACCGAGGTCCGAGGACGGCCATCCATCTGGGCGACCTACCCGAGGGCTGAGCGAGCCACCTGCTGCGGCCCGAAAGCCGCCTTGCGCCCTCCTATTCGGTCTTGCTCCGGCTCGAGCTTGCCCGTTTCACTCCCGCTCACGCGGGCATCGTCACTGTGGCGCTGGTCCTCGCCTCACGGCGGACGGGTGTTACCCGCGAGCCTGCTCTGTGGAGCTCGGACTTTCCTCGGACGCCGCCTTTCGACGATCGCGTCCGCGGCCGTCCGGCCGCCTCCAGGTCTTCATGATATCCGGCGATCGATCGCGACGTTGCTGAGCCGATCGGCGTGGCCGTTGAGCTCGCGCGGAACGTGCCCCACGGTGTAGGCATCGAACTGGCCCAGCAACGCCATGACCCGGGCATAGAGCGGCTTCAGGTTGGGATGCTTGACCCGATACCGCCCGGCGATCTGGCGCGCAACCAGCTGCGAATCGGTCCGCAGGTCGACCTGTCGCGCGCCCTGCCGCAGCGCCTCTTCGAGGGCATCCTGCACGGCGGTCCATTCGGCCACGTTGTTCGTCTGCTCCCCGAGGTAGCGCGCCAGCTCCGCAACGACCTGACCGGTCTCCGGGTCCTGCAGCACGGCGCCCACGCCGGCAGGCCCCGGGTTGCCGCGCGCCGCGCCATCGGTGTGGATCAGCAGGCGCCTGGGCACGGGTCCTCGGTGGCTGGGGCGGGGCTCACGCGGGGCGCTCCTCGATGGCGCGCGTCACCTCCAAGATGGCCCGCGTCACGTTGATCCCCCGCGGGCAGGCCTCGACGCAGTTGAACACCGTCCGGCAGCGCCACACGCCGTCCGCATCGGCCATCAGCTCCAGCCGCTCCCCGTGCGCCGTGTCACGGCTGTCGAAGATGAACCGATGGGCATTGACGATGGCGGCCGGACCCACGAAGGCGGGGTTGGTCCAGAAGACGGGGCAGGCTGTGGTGCACGCCGCGCACAGGATGCAGCGGCTGGTGTCCTCGAACCGCGCCCGCTCGGCGGGCGACTGCCTTCGCTCCAGCCCATCGGACGGGATGTCGTCGTTGACCAGGTAGGGCATGGCGGATCGGTACTTCTCCCAGAACCCATCCTGGTCCACGAGCAGGTCCTTGATCACCGGGAGCCCGCGCATCGGCTCGACCGTGATCTGGGTGCCCGCGTCTCGCACCAGCACGGCGCACGCCAGCTGGTTGCGGCCGTTGATCAGCATCGCGTCCGAGCCACACACGCCGTGGGCGCACGATCGGCGGAAGGTCAGCGTCCCGTCCTCGAACCACTTCACCTGGTGCAGCAGGTCCAGGACGCGGTCGGATGGCTCGGCGCTGAGGGCGTACGACTCCCAGTGCGAGGCGTTGTCCACCTCTGGGTTGAAGCGACGGATGCGGAGCTCGACGTCCATCGGTCAGTACACCCGTGGTGCCGGCTCGTAGGCCGTCACCGTGACCGGCTTGTAGGTCAGAGCCACCGTTCCGTCGGTCTGGCGGGTGGCGAAGGTGTGTCGCATCCAGTTGTCATCGTCCCGGTTGGGGAAGTCCTCCCGTGCGTGAGCCCCTCGGGTCTCGGTCCGGGCCTCGGCCGAGATGACCATGGCCTCCGCGCAGTCCAGCAGGAAGCCGAGCTCAATGGCATCGGTCAGGTCGGTGTTGTAGCGCACGCCGTGGTCATCGAGGCGCAGGTGCCCGGCCCGCTCGCGGAGGGCGGCCACCTCTTCGCGGCCCTCGGCCAGGCCGGTCCCGCTCCGATACACCCCACACGTCCGGAACATGAGCTCGCGCAGCTCGGCCCGGATGGTGGCTGGCCGCTCGCCCTGGGTGGCGCTCAGCAGCTCGGCCAGCTGGGCCGCTCCGCGCGCCTCGGCTCCCAGGTCCCGTCCCGGTGAAGGCGCATCACGCAGGCCGGCGGCCATCGCGGCGCCAGCCCGCCGCCCGAAGACCAGGATGTCGAGCAGGGAGTTGGTTCCCAGCCGATTGGCGCCGTGGACGCTGACGCAGGCGCACTCGCCGGCGGCGAAGAATCCTGGGACCGCCCGGCCGTCGACGCCCGCCAGCACCCGGCCGTCGTGGTCGGTGGGGATGCCGCCCATGGCGTAGTGGGCCGTGGGCTGGACCGGGACCAGATCGGTCAGGGGCTCGAGCCCGAAGTAGGTCCGGATGAAACCCGCCATGTCGGGCAGCTTGTGGTCGAGGACCTCGGCGCCGAGATGGCGGACGTCGAGATGCACGAAGTCGCCGCCGTTGACGCCGCGCCCGGCCGCGATCTCCTGGTAGATGCTGCGGCTCACCACGTCGCGGCCGGCCAGGTCCTTCATGGTGGGCGCGTAGCGCTCCATGAACCGCTCCCCTTCCCCGTTGCGGAGGATCCCGCCCTCGCCGCGCATCGCTTCGGAGAGCAGGAACCCGAGGCCATACATCCCGGTCGGGTGGAACTGGTAGAACTCCATGTCCTCCAGCGCCAGGCCGCGCCGGTACGTTATGGCCACTCCGTCGCCGGTCAGGGTGTGGGCGTTGGAGGTCACCTTGTAGACCATCCCGAACCCGCCGGTCGCGAACAGGACGCTGCGGGCCAGGAACACGGTCAGCTCCCCGGTGGCCAGGCGGAGAGCCAGGACGCCACTGACGTGGCCGGTCGGGCCGTCGGGCATGAGCAGGTCAAGGACCTGGTACTCGTCGAAGAATGTCACGTCGTGGCGGATGCACTGCTGGTACAGGGTCTGGAGGATGGCGTGCCCGGTCCGGTCCGCGGAGTAGCACGCCCGGCGCACCGGCGCCTCTCCGTGGTTGCGCGAGTGACCCCCGAACCGGCGCTGGTCGATCAGTCCCTCCGGGGTGCGATCGAACGGCAGGCCCAGGTGCTCCAGGTCGCGGATGGTCTGGACCGCGTCGCGGCACATGACCTCGGCCGCGTCCTGGTCGACGAGGTAATCGCCGCCCTTCACGGTGTCCCACCAGTGCCACTCCCAGTGGTCTTCCTCGGTGTTGCCCAGCGCGGCGCACACGCCGCCCTGGGCCGCCCCGGTATGTGACCGGGTTGGATAGAGCTTGGACACCACGCCCACCCGGCCGGCGGTCCCCAGGGCGCGCTTCAGCTCCAGCGCCGCGTAGAGGCCCGCCCCCCCGGCGCCGATGACCACCGCGTCGAGGACGTGGAGCCGCGGGGCTGCGGTCGGGCCCCGCCCGACCATCGGGATGCTCACGGGCGCGGACTCACGAGAAGGGGCCGACGGCGGGCGCCTGGTCGGGGTTGAAGAACACGATCACGAACAGGCCGAGCAGCAGCCAGGCGACCGCCAGCAGCCCCAGACCCACGACCAGCAGCGTTCGGATGGTGCCTCTTGCAACGAGGTCGGTGATGACGACGCGCGCGCCGTTCACCCCATGGATCAGGGCCAGGACCAGGAGAAGGGCGTCGTAGATGCGCCAGAACGGCGTCCCCCAGCGGCTGGTGACGAAGGCAAAGCTGAGCTCCTGCCCCGACAGCTGAACCAGGACGTGCATGATCAGCATGTGGCCCAGGGCCAGGATGACGAGGGCCAGCCCGCTGAGCCGCATGAACCACCACCAGAATCGCTCGCGTCCCGGCTCCACCGGTCGCGGCTTGCGCTCCGGCGGGTTGCCGAGCCAGACGGTGCGCCCGACGCTCACCGGCTCACCACCACGGGACCATGGGGGCCACCATCAGGATCGACAGCGGAACCATCGAGACGACGGTGGCAATCACCACGCCAAGGGTCAGGGGCCGATACCAGATCGTGGCGGCTGGGACGAAGTCCAGCAGGATGATCTTGAGCCCGTTGAGGGAGTGGTACACGAGGGCGGCCATGAGGACGACCTCGCCCAGGCGGATGGGAAGGTTCCGGAACAGGCCCAGCGTCGCGTTGTACACGTCCGGCCCCAGCGTCACCATCGACGTCTCGACGATGTGCATGAACAGGTAGACCAGGACGCCGATGCCGGACAGCCGATGCCCGAACCAGGCCAGCTGAGCCCACGAGACGCGGTAGCTGACCACGCGGGCCTGGGCCTGCGCCAGCCGGGAAGCGATCGTCACGCCACGGATCTCAGCGCCTGAACTCGGTTCGCCACGGCCTCGCCATACGTTCGGGTGCCGGCCGTCCCACCCAGGTCCGGGGTCAGGGTGGTCCCTTCGCCGATGACTACCCGGACGGCCTCCTCCACCGCCGATCCGGCCGCCGTCTCCCCGATGTGGCGCAGCAGGAGCGCCCCGGACAGGATGAGGGCGGTGGGGTTGGCGCGGTCCTGTCCCGCGTACTTCGGCGCCGAGCCGTGGACCGCCTCGAAGACCGCGGCCTCCTCCCCGATGTTGGCGCCGGGCGCCAGGCCCAGGCCGCCGACGAGCCCGGCGGCCAGGTCGCTGATGATGTCGCCGTACAGGTTGGGCGCCACGAGGACGTCGTACGTCTCGGGCTTCTGGACCAGCTGCATGCACATGTTGTCCACGATCCGGTCCTGGAAGCCGATGCGCCCCTCGTAGTCAGCGGCGATTCGACGGCAGCTTTCCAGGAACAGGCCGTCGGTCAGCTTCATGATGTTCGCCTTGTGGACGGCGGTGACCGTCTCCCGTCCGTTCCGAACCGCGTACTCGAACGCGTAGCGGGCGATGCGCTCCGAGGCGCCGCGGGTGATGATCTTGATGCTTTCTGCCTCGTCGGCGCTGATCGAGCGCTCGATGCCCGCGTACAGGTCCTCGGTGTTCTCGCGGACGATCACCAGGTCGACGTCGCGGTAGCGTGACTCGACGCCCACGATGCTGCGGGCGGGACGCACGTTGGCGTACAGGGTCAGGGCCTGGCGGAGGGCGACGTTCACGCTTCGGAACCCGGTCCCGACCGGAGTCGTGATCGGCCCCTTCAGGGCCACCTTCGTGCGGCGGATGCTGTCGAGCACCCGATCCGGGAGCGGGGTCCCCTCGCTGGCGAGGGTGGCGTCGCCAGCCGCCTGCTCGTCCCATGTGAATGCCACGCCGGTGGCCTCCAGCACCTCGCGAGTGGCGGCTGCAATCTCGGGCCCAATCCCGTCGCCGGGGATGAGGGTCACCTCGTAGGTCACCCGCCAAGTGTAGGCAGGCCGGCCCGTGTCCGGTGGCCGGCCCGTGTCCGGTGGCCGGTCGGCTGCACAGCGGGTCGGGTACCATCGGCCGGCCCCGGGAGTCCCCTGACCGCCGGTCGCGCACCGGTCGTGCGCAACGGACACGGAGAGCAGAGTGAAGCTCCAGGAGTTCCGCAGCAAGGAGATCCTCGCCCGCCACGGCATCCCGACTCTCCCCGGGGAGGTCGCGACCACGCCGACCACCGCCCGCGAGGCCGCCGAACGGCTAGGTCGCCCGGTGGTCGTCAAGGCCCAGGTCCTGGCCGGGGGGCGCGGCAAGGCGGGTGGCGTCAAGCTGGCCGCCGATCCAGCCGAAGCGGAAGGCCGGGCAGCGGAGATCCTGCGGCTGGAGATCGCAGGAACCCCGGTCCGCAAGGTCCTCGTGACCCCGGCCGTCGAGATCGCCCACGAGTACTACCTCGCCGTCATCCTGGACCGCGCCGCCAAGGCGGTGACGGTCATCGCCAGCGCCGAGGGTGGGATCGAGATCGAGGAGGTCGCCCGCGCCAACCCAAACGCGGTCCTGCGCCACCCGCTGCATCCTCTCATCGGTCTGCAGGCCGACGACGTGGCAGCGGTCAGCCAGTTCCTCGACATCCGGTCGTCCCACCGCGAGTCTTTCGCCGCCATCGCGACCGGACTGGTGGAGGCCTTCTTCGCGGCCGACGCCGAGCTGGCCGAGATCAACCCGCTGGCGCTGACCGCCGACGACCGCCTTCTCGCCCTCGATGCCAAGATCGTCCTCGACGACTCGGCCCTGCCCCGTCACCCCGACCTCGAAGCCATGCGCGACCTGACCGAGGAGGATCCGGCGGAGATCGCGGCCCGCGTGGCGGGCATCAGCTACATCAAGCTCGACGGCACCATCGGCTGCATGGTCAACGGGGCGGGGCTGGCGATGACCACCATGGACCTGGTCAAGCTGGCAGGGGGCGAGCCCGCGAACTTCCTCGACATCGGCGGAGGCGCACGCCACGACCGGGTGGCAGCCGCGTTCCGCATCATCCTCGCCGATCGCAACGTCCAGACGGTCCTCATCAACATCTTCGGCGGGATCACCCGCGGTGACGAGGTGGCTCACGGCATCGTCGAAGCCCGTGCGGGCCTGGAGCGCCCGGTGCCCATGGTGGTCCGCATCGTTGGCACCAACGCCGACGAAGCCGCGCTCATCCTCGAGCAGGCGGACCTTCAGACGGCGTACACCCTGGACGAGGCAGCCGAGCTGGCGGTCGCCGCGACCCGGGCGACGGGCGGCGCATGAGCGTCCTCGTCAACCGGGAAACGCGACTCCTGATCCAGGGGATCACCGGACGCGAGGGCCAGTTTCACGGTCAGGCGATGCTCGACTATGGGACGCCGGTGGTCGCCGGGGTGACGCCGGGCAAGGGCGGCCAGAGGACGTTCAGCGGGCGGGTCCCGGTCTTCGACACCGTGGCCGAAGCGACCCGCGAGACGGGGGCCAACACGAGCGTGATGTACGTCCCCGCGGCCTTCGCACCGGACGCCATCCTCGAGGCCGCCGGTGCCGGCATCGGCCTCATCTTCTGCATCACCGAAGGCATTCCGGCCCTCGACATGCTCCGCGTGTACCACCTCGTGCGCGAACGGGGCGTGCGCCTGGTGGGCCCCAACTGTCCGGGCGCCACGTCCGTCGGGCAGGCCAAGGTGGGGATCATTCCCGGCAACATCCACCGGCGGGGTCGGGTGGGGGTGGTCAGCCGATCGGGCACGCTGACCTACGAGGTGGTCCAGGCCCTGACCGATGCGGGCATCGGCCAGTCGACCTGCGTGGGGATCGGTGGCGATCCAATCGTGGGGACCAGCTTCATCGAGGTTCTCGACCTGTTCGCAGCCGATGACGAGACCGATGCCGTGGTGCTCATCGGCGAGATCGGTGGGGAGGACGAGGAGCGGGCCGCGGAGCACATCGCACGCACCATGTCCAAGCCGGTAGCCGCCTTCGTGGCGGGTCGCACCGCTCCACCCGGGCGGCGGATGGGTCACGCCGGCGCAATCATCTCCGGCGGGGCGGGGACGGCCGAGTCGAAGCGGGCCGCCCTGCGCGAGGCGGGGGTGCGGGTGGCCGACTCTCCGCTCCAAATCCCCGACCTGCTGCGCGAGGCGGGGATCTCCTAGGTTTCGTCCGGAGCGGCGTCGTCTGCGGGGGCCCCGCGTTCGAGCAGCTCCCAGAGGACGCCGCTGAGCGTCCGCGGATGAATGAACGCCACGGCGCCGTCGGCGCCGGGACGTGGCGCCTGGTCGATCAGCTCGGCGCCGGCCTGGTCCAGGCGCTCCAGCTCGTTCACGATGCTGGTCGTGCCGAAGCACA